>JAAENP010000419.1 GCA_024224155.1 bacterium | reverse complement strand
TATCGTTCATTGTCAGGCCGGGGGCAGGGGGGCTACAACAAGTTCAAGAACTTGCATGGGCCTGCATCCGGGCTCCAGCCTGTCGGGCCGGTGCTCCGCGCTACGTGCTGACCTGGTTCCCCGCCTCCGCTTCCTCGACCTCGATCATCTTCCGGGCGAGGAGGTAGGCTTGGTGACACAGGATCTCACCGGCCGCCGTCAGTGTCGCCTGTGCATCCTGGCCCCGACTCACTGGATTCGTGTCGCCCCTTGAGATCAAGGCCTGAAGCACAGCACAACGGTACCTGAGTTCTCGTTCCTCTTGGTCGTCCATAGGATCTCCTTTCCAAGACCGGCGAAAGGGACGCTCAGGTCCAGGCTACGCGCCGGCTGCAGCGGCCGTCGCCACCCGGCCGGGCGGGTCAGATCCCGACCTAGCCCTCAGCACCTCCGCCTTGCCGCCGTTTCAGGGCAAAAGGCCTGGAATGGCGATCCAAGTTGCCGGGGGAAGGGTCTGGCGCGCAGCTTGGCACCTGAACCTGAACTGAGGCCACCTGAACTGGGAGCCTCCTAGAAACCCCTCACCTCCATGGGCTCCAGGAACAGAACCGCCTGGGGGAAGCGCTCCTGCAGACGGGCCTCGATGGCGTCGATCTGGTCCTGCTCCCGGGGGCGGTGCATGAACACGATATGGTCCGGGGTCATCCAGGCCTTGAAGACCCGGGCCGTCTCCTCGGACCAGTCGAAGAACTCCACGAACACGACGTCCAAGTCGACCTTGTGGAAAAGACCGTTCTCGAACAATTCCAGGGACTGGGAGAACACGGCGTCGCCAGTGTGCAGGAACCGGCGGCCGGCCAGTTCCACCACGTAGACCAGGTTCTGGACCCCTTCGTGGCGGTTGCGCTCCTCGCCGGTCACCGGGTCGGTCTCCATGTAGGCCGAGTGACTCAGCCGGTACGCCTTGACCTGGATGCCGGCTTCGGTGACCGTCTCGAAGCCATGCAGGTCCGGATGGATGGAGCGGACCCTGGCGCCGAGCCCTTCCACATCCTCCAGGGACTCCACCGCCTGGGGCGGCGCCACCAGGATTGTTTCCGGGCTGGATGCCAAGAAGCCGGCCACAAGCCCGGCTTCGAAATGGTCCCGGTGCCGGTGGGTCACCAGGATCAGGTCCACGTTGTCGAACGGCGGCTCCGCCGCCGCCATTTTCTCCAGCGTCTCGCCGGACGGCACGTGGGCGTACTGGATCGACTGGTCCGAGAACAGGGCGTCCACCAGGACCTTGCTCTCACCGGCCTCGATCAGGAAACCGGCGTTGGCGATGTAGGTCACCTGGAACGGAGTCTCCCCTGCCGGGGAGAACGAGCTGAGCAGGAAGGTGGTGAGCAGGACAGTCAATCTGTGTTTCCTAGCTTTCATTGTGCCACCGCAGGAAGTACGAGGTCCGATCAGCAGAGAGCAGTCATCCTCACCAAGTAACGCGAAATTTCTGCAGAAAGTGCGCAGAGTTTCCTATCACCGTTATCACTAGTGGAGATCGTGGGCCCCAGGGCCTCGCGCGGGTTCTGATTCGGGCCAAAAGAAGCTGACGCGGTGCTCGCGTTGCGGGTTTTTCTCCGCCAATCCGCGTTACCTGTGAAGGCCACAAGCGGCGAGCCAGGGCCTTCAGTCTCGACGATCGAGCAGCTCTGCAGAATCAAGGCCGGAGGACGACATGAGACGACGACTCATCCTGGTTGGAGCAATTGTGACCCTTGCCGGCCTTCTCACACCGGCCGACGCGACCAGCGAGCGTCCGCAGCGTCGCCTGCCTGAGCCGATTCGCCAGAAACTGAGTCGCCCGATCCCCACGCCATACGATCAGCCGGGGGCGGCTCACACGTTCTTCTACGAGAAGCGTCTGGGTGGCGTACCCGCCGTCGACCCGCGACACGAGTACCAACGGGCTCGAAGACACATGGACTCGATGCCGCGCCACTCGACTCGGCGACAAAGGCTGCTGAGGTCCAAGGCGTCCGGCTGGAAGACGACGGCATCGACGCTCCACCTCGACACCTGGGAGGCCCTGGGTCCGGGCAACATCGGCGGTCGAACACGGGTGATGGTGATCGATCCCCGAGCGCCGCGCCGGATGTACGCCGCTGGCGTCTCGGGAGGGATCTGGAAGACGACAAACCGCGGCAAGCGGTGGCGTCCCGTGGGCGACGAGATGACGAATCTGGCGGTCAACGCACTCGCGTTCGATCCCGCGAATCCCGACACCATCTACGCTGGAACAGGAGAGGGATTCTTCCGCGAAGAGGTACGAGCCACGAGTCTGCCGCTTCGCGGTGGCGGCATCTTCCTGAGCCACGACCGGGGCGAGAGCTGGAGCCTCATGCTGTCGACCGATGGCCCGCGATTTCACTGGGTCAACGACCTGGTGGTCAGCAGACACGACTCATCGCGAATCTATGCGGCGACGCGGGCGGGCGTGTTCAGGAGCAAGAACGGGGGCGAGACCTGGAAGCGGGTGCTGCGAGCGGGCGTCAAGGGCGGTTGTCTCGATCTGGCACTGCGAACCGACAAGAGAACCGACTATCTCTTCGCCTCGTGCGGCACGCTCGAAACTGCGACCGTCTACCGCAAACCCAAGGCTGAGGGCGGTGGCAGGTGGACTCCGGTGCTCTCCGAGGCCGGGATGGGGAGGACGAGCCTCGCGATCGCGCCTTCCAATCAGGACATCGTGTACGCCCTGGCCGCCAGCAATAGCCCGGGCACGAACGGACTCTACGAACAGTCGCTTCATGCGGTCTTCCGTTCCGATGAAGCCGGCGCTGCCGGCAGCTGGGAAGCGAGAGTGCGCAACTCCGACCCGCGCAAGACCAACACTCTGCTGCTTTCCAACCCAATCACCGCCTCGGTCGAAGAGTGTGGTTTTGAGGGATCCAACAACGTTTTCGGTATGGGTTGGTACGTGAACGTCATCGCCGTCGATCCGCGCAACCCGGACCACGTGTGGGCGGCAGGAGTCGACCTCTTCCGCTCCGACGACGGAGGCAGTGAGTGGAATCCGGCCACCTACTGGTGGGCGGAGAGCGGCAACCGCAACTTCGTTCACGCCGACCATCACGGGCTGGTGTTTCACCCGCGCAAGCCGAAGACCCTGTACTCGCTCAACGATGGCGGCGTCTACCGAACGACCAACGCCGCGGCCGCCCTCAGCCGCGACGATCTGGCGGTCTGCAACCCGGGATCGGCGGGCGTGCGCTGGAAATCGCTCAACAATCGGTACGGAGTGACGCAGTTTTATCACGGCTCGGTCTTCCCCGATGGAGAGCACGTTCTCGGCGGTACCCAGGACAACGGAACCATCTCGAACATCTTCCCGGGCGTCGGCCAGAGGTGGTGGCGAGTCTTCGGTGGCGACGGTGGCTACTCGGCGATCGCCTCCGACGACGAGAGCGTCATCTATGTGACGACCCAGAACGGCTTCATCTACAAGTCGACGGACAGAGGCGCAACTTTCATCCAGACGATCGGCGGCATCAACGACCTGGGCGGCACGGGCGACTTCCGTGCCGTGGCGAGGAATTATCTCTTCATCGCACCGCTGGTGATGGACTCGAGCGACTCCGGGACGCTGTGGTTCGGCGGGCGCCGGATCTGGCGGACCAGCGATGCGGCCACCAGCTGGCGCCAAGCGAGCACCCTCCTCGCCGACGGCGGCAAGACCAGCGCCATTGCGGTCTCGCCGATGAGCAGCGACATCGTGATTGTCGGCACGAATCGCGGCACCATCTACAGCACCCAGGCGGGTAGCAGCGCCAACGGGGGCACGGTCTGGCAAGGTGTGCGGCCGCGCAGCGGCTTCGTGTCCTCGGTCGCCTTCGACCCGCTCGACAGGGCCGTCATCTACGCGACATACGCGGGGTTCGGCGGCAAGCATGTGTGGAGGAGTCTCGATGGCGGCGTGAGCTGGCAGGCGATCGACGGTCAGGGAGGGACCCGACTGCCGAATATTCCGGTCCACTCTCTGGTCGTCGACCCGGAGGATCGAGGTCGACTGTACGTCGGCACCGATCTCGGCGTCTTCGTGTCAATCGACGGGGGCGAGAGCTGGGCAATAGAGATCACCGGATTCGCGCGCGCAGGTACGGAGTGGTTGGCTCTGGTGCAGACGCCGCAGGGCCAGCGGTACCTCTTTGCCTTTACCCACGGCCGCGGTGCGTGGCGCGTCGCGCTCGATTGACGAGCCAGAGTTGACAACGTGAATGGAACCGTCGCGAAAGGAGAGGACCATGAGACGAATCGTAGGAGTCAGCTTCCTGACCATCGCATTGATGACGTTTTGCTCGAGTGCAGCCATAGCGCAGGTCGCCCTCGACGCCGTCGGAGTTCTGGACCAGTACTGCGCTGACGACGAACCTGTGGCTCATCCTGAGAGGATCGTCATGCGCCAGCTCATGACGAGCGACAGGCTGGCCACATTCGGGGGTACGGTCTTTGCCGGCATCTACAGCCCGCGACGGACTCCGGACCGGACCGGAACCATGTCCGTGAGGGCCAGGATCGAGAGGCCCGACGGCAGCCGGGAAAAGCTGAACAGAATCGTGGCCCACCAGCAGCCCAACGGCGAGGCCGAGGTCCAAGCGCGCTTCCCGGTGGCCGCCCAAGAGGGAGACACCGTCGTCTGGCGCTATCGGTTCAGGGACTTCGCCGAAATGCAACCAGGCGATTGTTTTCTGCTGATCGGCGCGACGATGCGGCCGTAGGCTGTCAACGGAGCGGAACCTGACAAATGACCGGCAATCACAAGAGGAAGAGGGCGAGCCCGTGGAAATGGGTTGTGGGAATGCTATTCGTCCTGCTGATGATGATGGCGCTGTATGTCGCAGTCCTCGTCTACCCCAATCCGCTCTTTGCCCACCACCAGCGGGCCGGCGGCTTTCGCGTCTACTCCGATCGAGTGCCCTCGGTCGACGTCGAGGAGCTCGTCGCGGAGGTCGCCGAGGGACTGGCTGCCATCGAGCACGAGCTCGGGAGCAAGACCTACAAGGTCTACCTTTGCCACAGCATGCGCCGCTACAGCTTCTTCGCCAGGCTGACCCGTCGCACTCCCTCTTCACAGGCCATTGGGCTCTCAGCCCCAGGCAACATCTTCGTTTCCATGCCGCGCCTCGCTCAGCTCGCGGCCCATCGGGGCGGACTGTTCGCACATTCGCGCTTCGAGGGAAGTCTGGCCTTCGCCATCGTCCACGAGGTCGCACACTTCGGCGTCATCGACAGCCTCGGGCCGGATGCGAGCCGCTCGCTACCAGCGTGGAAGAGCGAAGGCTGGGCCGACTACCAGGCAAGCCTGGCGGGAATCCGCCGCGATCCGGACTACGATCTAGCGCAGCGGATCGACCTTTTGGACGACCCCAACCACTGGCAGAACCCACGGCTCAGAGCCCGCCGCTTTTTCGCATGGCAGCTCCTGATCGAGTATCTCACTGAGGCGCGGAGCTACCGGTTCGAAGACCTCAGCCGGCCCTCGGTCACCGAGTCCGAGACCTGGGCGCATATGCGTGCCTGGCATCGAAACAGCCAACCATTTCGAGAAGCATCTAGAGAAGAGGGTGGTACGTGAAGACGGGACTTTGAACATGGTGGAGGCGGATGGATTCGAACCACCGTAGGGCGAAGCCCGGCAGATCTACAGTCTGAAAATGAGCGGCAACAGCGGCAGAACCCCTCAGCTTCGAACGGCCACCAACAACTAGAAACAGCAAGGCCGTAATGGGCCTTTGGTGACCTGTCGCCCCTCCCCACCTCGTTGCCGGACTATGGAGGGAATGGGTGGAAGTTGGCACGCGATGCACCCCAAATTGCACCCTCGAGCTGAGGGGCGCATCGGCGAGGCACGGTACCTACTAGGAACGAACTACTACAGTAATAGGTCTTTCTATCTTTTCTGATTGGAAGGCCAAGTGTTCCTACTGCACTCGCCACTGATCTGGCCACTCATTTGGGCCCAGCCCGCCAGCTGCCCGGACTTCCAGCCGCCGGCCGGTGGGACGGAGCGCGGCGTGGGGGAGCAAAAGTCCGCGCAGGGGCTGCCGCTCTGCTTCCTGGTTGCGCGCCTATGTCAGTCGTGATGTACTCGCCGGCGGCCGCACGGCGGTGCATGACATGGCCCACAAAGAGAGATTCCTGCGAGTGAAGGCGCTACTGGCTCGGATCTTCGTAGCAATGCTCGTCGCTCTCGTCGCTGTGCTGCTGCTCGACGTCGCGGTTGGCGTGCTCGCACCCGACGCGCGCACAGCGTTCGACCGAATGTTCCCAGTCGGTTCGGTGCGGCACCCCAAGCCCTACGTCATGTTCGGCGGAAAGCCCGGCGCACCCGTCGCGGTCCGAGAGAGACCGGGGGAGAAGTCCAGTACCCTGAACGCTCGCGGTTACCGCGGACCGCTCCCGGGGGCGACGAAGGAGCCGAACGAACGGCGCATCTACGTCCTGGGTGGATCGACCGTCTTCAGTGGAACTCCGGCGCTCTCAACGCTCCTTCAAGACGAACTGGCGGACGTGGGGCTGACCCACGTCAGGGTCTTCAACCTGGGCGTCGTGTCCTCCGTCTCTGGCATGGAGCTCGCGCGCATCGTGTACGAAGTCGTCGACCTGAGCCCGGACCTCGTAGTCATGTACAACGGCAACAACGACCTGTCCCACCCCTTTTCATGGGATCCCAGGCCCGGGTATCCGTTCAATTTCATGGCCTACGAGAACCACCCTCTCCTCGAGTCCGATGTGGGATCGTACCCGGCCATCACCATGTTCCTCTACGGGTCGCACATCGCCCGCAAGATCGGCTCGCGCCAGTTCCTGAACCGCTTCGTGCCGTTGGCCCAGACGCAATCGCAAGCAGGCTATGGGACGGCCGCCTGGCGGCAGCAGTTGAGCGAGACGTACGTCGCCAGGCTTATCAAGGCCAAGCGGATCAGCAGTGCATTTGGAGCGGAATTCATCGCCTTCTTTCAACCCTCACAGTCGTTCCGCATCCGCCCTGAGCCCCAGGTTGACGGGAGCAGCAACCTCACGGAGAGAACAGCACACTTTCTCGACTGCCGAAGGCGCATCCGTGCTCTGATCCAGGCGCTGCCAGAGTCCGATCGAGAGGCAATCGTCGACCTCAGTGACTCCTACGACGAGTACTCGGGTGCCCCATTCAAGGACCATGTCCATACCACCCAAGCCGCGAAACCGTTCATGGCGACTCTTCTGGCCGAGCACATCATTCAGCGCTTCGAGGCTCGTTTGCGGTAGGAGAGGGGAGAGTGGGCGGCTCTGTTGGAGCGTGAGTCTGCCTCGCTCAACCACGCCACCCGCCTCCACTCTGAACCGCCCCGGTTTTCCCGGAGGCTCCAAGACTTGAGAGGATGGAGCCATGGGAAGACAAGTACGGTACTCACCAGAGGTGCGGGAGCGGGCGGTTCGTATGGTCCTGGACCAAGAGGTGCACCACAGCTCGCAGTGGTCGGCAATCCAGTCGATCGCCTCGAAGATCGGTTGTACGGCAGAGACGCTTCGCTAATGGGTCAGGCAGGCGGAACGTGATGCAGGCCGCCGGCCAGGTCTGACGACCGAAGAGCGGCAGCGCTTGAAGGAGCTCGAGCGTGAAGCGCGCCCTGTCGGATGGTTCGGCCCGCTACAAGGCCATCATTCGGCGGAAGAATCATCCCCTCAAGACCAAGACCTTCCGAACCAGGGCTCAAGCCGCTGGAAACCGCTTAACTTATTGAAAAATAAGAGATTCAATATGGTGGAGGCGGATGGATTCGAACCACCGTAGGGCGAAGCCCGGCAGATTTACAGTCTGCTGCCTTTGTCCACTCGGCCACACCTCCTCAGATTGTCAATCCTAGCGCGCTTGCGCTCTGCCAGAAACCTGGAGCCGGCAGTCGGATTCGAACCGACGACCTGCTGATTACAAGTCAGCTGCTCTAGCCCCTGAGCTATGCCGGCAAGAGCGGCGCGCCGCGGGCCGGGAGTGTAGCGGCTCGGTGCCGTGTGTGCAAGATCGTCGATGCTGCCGCCCCCGTAAAAGCGCCACCCGAGCCTCATGAGCGCTGCCTCACGGCCTCGTATAGCAGCGCGGCGGCGGCCGTCGCGACGTTGAGTGATGCCACGCGTCCTCTCATTGGCAGGGCGACCAGGCGATCACAGAGCTTTCGGGTTCTGCGCCGCAATCCCTTCTCTTCTCCTCCCAGGCAGAGGCAGACCTTGCCGCTGAGGTCCACTTCCCAGACCGGATCGCCTTCGCCATCGGCGCCGTAGACCCAGAAGCCACCCTTCTGAAGGGCCTCTATCTCGTTGGCCGAATTGGTGATCCGGTCGACATCGAGGTATTCGGCCGCACCGGCCGAGGTCTTGATCGCCGCGGCCGACAACGGGGCGCTCCCTCGGTCGCGAATCAGAACCCGGCCCACCCCCGCCCCTTCGCACACGCGCAGGATCGCGCCCAGATTGCGGGGATCCTGAACATCCTCCAGCAGCACGACCAGTTCCGGATCTCCTCCGGATGGAGCCGTCCTGCTGTCCCGGACCTCCGCCACGAAGCCGTTGTGAACCGCGCCCGAGGTCAGCTCGTCGAGCTTGGCCCCGGGGCGGGACTCGGCACTGACGTCGCACCGCCGGCAGAGCTTCTGGATCTCCCTCACGCGTGACCGTTGTGCGCTCTCGCCAAGCGCCACCCATTCGACGTCTCTCGGGCGCAGCCTGAGAGCCTCGCGGACCGGGTGGAATCCGTATATGAGCATGTCGCTGCCAGGATATCGCCTCTCGCGTCGGCGGCGGTCGGCAGGCGACTGACCAGTAGCCGGCTCGAGCTAGAGGGCCTGCAAGGCTCAGGCTCTCGCCTGCGCCCTCTGTGCTTTTGGAGCAACTCGAAGAAGAAGGTCGGTCTCGGCCTTGCCGGCGCGGAGATGTTTGAGGCGGTGCGAGGATCCGGCGTGGCGACTGGAGGGGAAGACGAGGAGCAGCGATTCCTGTCCCGAGTCTCTCGGAACGACATGCCCGCGCCTCCAAAGTCGCCTGGACCTGGGCCTGAAAGGCCGGCCGCGTGCCTCTTGCGAGCGAGCCATCGGCGAGCGAGAAGAGCGCACCGGCGGCCTACTTTCGGCTCGCTCTGCCTCAGAGCTCGGGGACTCTCGCAAAACCGGTCGGGAGGGGACACGAACGAATCGTGTCCCCGATCTAGCCGACCAGGATGTCCTTCTCTTTGGTCTCCAGCGACTTGTTGATCTCGGCGATGTAGTGATCGTGGAGCCTCTGCATCTCCTCGTGACCGCGATGCTCGTCGTCCTTACCGATCTCTTTCTCTTTCTCGAGGTCCTTGAGCGAATCGTTGCCGTCCCGGCGACACTGGCGAACCGTGTTGCGGGACGCCTCGGCGATGTCGTGCGCCCGCTTCACGATCTCCTTGCGGCGTTCTTCGGTGAGCGGCGGAACCGGGACTCTGATCAACTTGCCGTCGTTGGCCGGATTGAGTCCGAGATCGGCCTGCAGAACGGCCTTTTCTATGGCCCCGATTGCGGACGGATCGAACGGCTGAGCCACGATCATGGTCGCCTCCGGCACCGACAGGTTCGCGAGCTGGTTGAGCGGTGTGGGCGTACCGTAGTAGTCGACCATGACGCCGTCGAGCATCAAAAGCGACGCGCGCCCGGTGCGCAGGTGTTTGAGCTCGTCGTGGAAATGATCCACCGCTTGTTTCATTTTCAACTCGATCTCGAGAAACAACTCTTGCATTTCACCTCTCCCTGGTCGTGTCTCAGGTGCGTCAAGTTTCGCGCCGGGGTCACCAAACTGTCAACCTTCAGGCGTTCGGCCGATAATCATCGCCGACCCAGGATCCGACTCTCTCTCCGCACACAACGCGCCGGATGTTGCCGGGCTCCATGAGCTTGAAGACCACGATCGGAACCGAATTGTCGCGGCACAGGCTGATGGCGGCGGCATCCATGACTCGGAGATTGCGCTCGAGGACCTGCTGATAGGTGATCCGTCCCAGGAACTCCGCCTCGGGCTCCGTGGCGGGATCCGCGCTGTAGACACCGTCCACCGAGGTGGCCTTGAGCAGAACATCGGCTTGAATCTCGTTGGCTCGCAGTGCAGCGGCGCTATCGGTCGTGAAAAACGGGTTGCCTGTCCCGGCGGCGAAGATGACGATTCGCCCCTTCTCCAAATGACGCATCGCGCGCCTCCGAATGAAGGGCTCGGCCACGTCTCGAATGTCGATCGCGGTCTGGACCCGAGTCGTCACACCGCGCTTCTCGAGCGCATCCTGTAGCGCCAGGGCATTGATGACCGTGGCCAGCATGCCCATGTAGTCACCGGTGACACGATCCAGCCCGCGATGGCTGGCCGCCAGACCCCGAATGATGTTGCCGCCTCCCACCACGATCGAGATCTCGACGCCCAGGTCGTAGACCTTGCGGATCTCATCGGCGATCTGAGCGACGATGGGCTCCTCGATACCGAAGCCCGAGTCGCCCATCAGAGCCTCCCCGGACAGTTTCAACATGATGCGTTTGAAGCGGGGTGAATCTGTCATCGGGGCGCTCCGTTTCGTGCCTTGTCCGGACTACTAGCCCGCTGCCTGCTTGCGGACTTCTTCGAGAAAATCGTCTTCGCGTTTCTCGAGACCTTCGCCGAGCGCGAACCTCACGAAGCGCCTGATCTTGATGTTCTCGCCCATCGAGGCCACCGCGCCGGTAACAAGCTGTCCCACGGTCTTATCGGAGTCCTTCACGAAGGGCTGCTCGGTGAGGACGTTCTCCGAGAAGAACTTCTCCATCTTGCCCTCGACGATCCGGTCGATCACATTCTCGGGCTTGCCCGATTGGAGCGCTTGATCGCGATAAATCTCGCGCTCTTTGGCGAGCACATCTTGGGTGACTTCGTCGCGTTCAACGAAACGCGGATCGGAGGCGGCGATGTGCATCGCGATGTCCTTGACCAGGGTCTGAAAAGCATCGGTCCGGGCGACGAAGTCGGTTTCGCAGTTCACCTCCACCAGCACGCCGATCTTGCCGCCGGCGTGGATGTAGGACAGCACGGTTCCTTCCGCCGCGATCCGACCGGCCTTCTTGGCCGCTGCCGCCGCTCCGCTCTTGCGCAGGATATCCACGGCCGCATCCAGGTCACCGTCAGCCTCCTGAAGCGCTTTCTTGCAGTCCATCATTCCCGCGCCGGTGCGCTCCCGGAGCTCCTTGACCATCTTTGCTGTGATTGCCATGAGCTTGTCTCTCCTTTTGTTTACCTTCAAGTACAGAAAAGGCCAGTCGCCCGGGCAGGAACTCGCGGCGCGTCTGGCCTTGACCTGGATCTGCCCTCACGGGCCGACCTAGAGTTGTCTAGTTGACCGGAGTTTCCTCGTCGGTCTCGGCCGCTTCCTCCTTCGGCTCTGCGACTGGTTCCGGTTCTTCAGTGGTCTCGCCTGCCGCTACCGCCGCGGCCGCCTCGGCGGACTGTTCTGCTTGCTCCAGCTCCGCAGCCGCAGCAGCTGCCGCCGCTTCCGCTTTCGCCTTGGCGGCTGCCTCGGCCTTGGCCGCGGCTTCCAGGGCCGCCGCTTCGACTTGCTTGGCAAGCTCGTCGGCGCCCTCCAAATAGGCGTCCGCGATCTTGCCGGCAAACAGCCGAATCGTGCGAATCGCGTCATCGTTGCCGGGGATGGGGAACTCGACGATCTCAGGATCGCAGTTCGTGTCCACGATCGCGATGACCGGAATGCCGAGCTTGTTTGCCTCGGCAACGGCAATCGACTCTTTCTTCGGGTCGACCAGAAAAACGGCATCAGGCAGCACATCCAGGTCTCGGATACCCTCCAGATTGCGCTCCATCTTTTCCCGATCGCGGTCCAGGCGAAGCCGCTCCTTCTTGATCAGGGGATTCGCCGTGTCGGCCATGCGTGCCTCGATGTCCTTCCAACGCTCAACGGAGGCTCGAATCGTGACGAAGTTGGTCAGTGTGCCGCCCAGCCAGCGATGGGTCACGAAGTACTGCTCGCAGCGCTTGGCCTCTTCGGAGATCACGTCTCGCGCCTGGCGCTTGGTGCCCACGAAGAGCAGGCGGCGCCCCGTACGCCCCATCTCGCGCACATAGTCCACGGCCTCGAGAAACATCTCGCGGCTCTTCTGAAGGTCGATGATGTAGATGCCGTTGCGCTTGCCGAAGATGTAGCGCTTCATCTTCGGATTCCAGCGCCGGGTCTGATGACCGAAGTGGACACCCGCTTCGAGCAGTTCCTGCATGCTTACTTGAACCAACGCAATACCTCCGGCTATCTCTTGCTGAACTGGAAGCGTGCGCGAGCTCCCTTGAGCCCGTACTTCTTCCGTTCTTTCTTGCGCGGATCGCGCGTGATGAATCCACCGGCCTTGAGTCGTTCGCGAAGCTCGCCGTTGTACTCGACCAATGCCCGGGTTATGCCGTGCCGAACGGCGCCCGCCTGCCCCGACGAGCCTCCGCCACGCACGGTCACCGAGATATCGAACTTCTCCGTCGTCTCCGTCAGGAGCAAGGGCTGGCGCACGATCATGCGAAGCGCCGGGTTGGGGAAGAAATCTTCGAACTCCCGCCCGTTGATCTTGAGATCGCCCGAGCCGGGGCGCAAGAAGACTCTCGCTGCGGCGGTCTTCCTGCGGCCGGTTCCGTAATACTGCAATTCGCTCACTTATTCTCCTGTCCGGCCTAGTTGACCAGGTCCAACGCCTCGGGCTGTTGCGCCGCGTGCGGGTGATCCGGCCCCGCATAGACTTTGAGCTTCTTCAGCTGCTTTCGGCCCATCTTGTTCTTGGGCAGCATCCCTTTGACACTTTTTTCGATCAGGCGCTCCGGGTGGCGCTCACGAAGGCGCGCTGCGTTCTCTTCCTTCAAGCCGCCGGGGTGCGTGCTGTGCCGGTAGTACATCTTCGCCTGCTCCTTGTTGCCGGTCAGAACGGTCTTCTCGGCATTCACGACCACGACGAAGTCACCGGTGTCGATGTGCGGCGCATACTGCGGCTTGTGCTTGCCGGTAAGGACTCGAGCGATCTCGGTCGAGATACGACCGAGTGTTTGACCGGCGGCATTGACGATGTACCACCGGCGCTCGACTTCACCGGCCTTGGGGCTGTACGTACGGGTCATGTCTGTACTACTCGCTCGCCCCATGAGGGCGCAACTTGACGTTATTCACCCGGCTTTGCCAGGCAAAGGGCTCATGATCTTAGGCAAGGCACCAGCGCCTGTCAAGGCTCGAGGCACGCTTTCCGGGAAATCGGTCCTTCGATCGTCCTCCCCTCGAGAGCCGGACGCCACCGGGGTAAACTCGCTCGCTGTGAGCCCGTCGCGCACGAACCTGGACAAGAGAGGGAGCAGCATCCAGGAGATGTTCGCCGGCGTGGCCCCCAGATACGATTTTTTGAATCATTTCCTATCCGGCGCATTGGATATCTCCTGGCGCAAGCGAGCCGCGGCGGCACTCGATCTGGCCCCCGATGCCCGGGTTCTGGACTTGTGCTGTGGCACCGGTGACCAGGCGCTGGCGGTCCGCAGGCGGGGCGGCAAAGTGATAGCGAGCGACTTCTGCCTGCCGATGCTCGCCCTGGCGGAACGCAAATACTCCAGGCACTCGTCGCGCCGGCCGCAGGGGATCGCCGCGGATGCGTTGGTGCTGCCTTTCGATGACGACCGCTTCGACGCGGGCACGGTCTCGTTCGGCCTTCGCAACGTCGCCGATCTCGACGAGGCGCTGGTCGAGTTGCACCGGGTCCTGCGACCGGGCGGGCAGATTGCCATCCTCGAGTTCGCGGTCCCCGAAGCCAAATGGTTGCGGAGACCCTACTTGTTCTACTTTCGCCGGATCCTGCCGGTTCTCGGCCGACTGGTTTCACCGAGAGGCTCGGCCTACGCGTACCTGCCCTCCTCGGTGCTCGAGTTCCCTCAGCGGGCCGGTTTTGTCCGGCGGATGGAAACGGCGGGCTTTGGCAGCGCCCACAGCCGAGACCTGACCGGCGGCACGGTATGCCTGTACACGGGAGCCGCCCGATGACCGAGATCCTGGACGGTGCCGGCCTCGCCCGGACCCTACGCCTCGAGATCGCCGAGGACGTCGCCCGGTTCCTGGCCCTGGGAGCCCGCCCTCCCGGGCTGGCGGCGGTTCTTGTCGGCGACAACCCGGCCTCGGAGATCTACGTGGGCAGCAAGTCCCGCGCTGCCGAGGCCGCCGGCTTCGTCCATCGAACCGTCAAGCTCGGTGCCGACACCACGCAGCAGGAGCTCGAAGGAACGATCGGCGATCTCAATCGCGATGACGCGGTCGACGGCATACTGATCCAGCTCCCGCTTCCCGCCTCTCTCCGTCCCCGGCAGATCCTCGACCGACTGGATCCCGTTAAGGACGTCGATGGCCTGCATGCGGTGAACGTGGGGCGCCTGTGGCTGGACCAGCCGGGCTTGTTCCCAGCGACGCCGAGCGGAATCGTCGAACTGCTCGACCGCTCCGGGATCGAGATCGCAGGCAAGCGAGCCGTGATCATCGGGCGGAGCCACCTGGTCGGCAAGCCCCTGGCCGGGCTCCTCCTCCGTCGGCAAGCGACGGTCACGGTCTGCCACTCGCGCAGCCAGAATCTCGCCGAGCTCGCTCGACAAGCCGACCTGCTGGTCGCCGCGGTCGGTAAGCTGGCGATGATCGGCCCCGAGTTCGTGGGCAAAGGCGCTGTCGTGGTCGACGTCGGCATCCATCGGATTACAGACGCCGCCAAGGTCGACGAGCTCTTCCCCGGCAACGCGGCCCGTCGGGCAGCGTTCGAGCGCAAAGGCCGTATCGTCGCCGGTGACGTGGATTTCGACCGCGTCGCCCCGCTCTGCTCGGCCATTACCCCGGTACCCGGAGGGGTCGGGCCGCTGACCGTGGCCATGCTGCTCGCCAATACGCTGCTCGCGTCGCAACGCCGCCAGGGATTGGAGGTGTTGTGAGTGCCGCGGTGACCATCGGCCTGACCGGGGGCATCGCTTCCGGCAAGTCGACCGTCGCCCGCTGGCTGGCCGAAGCCGGCTTCGAGGTTGTAGACGCCGACGAGATCGTGGCCGACCTCTACCGGAGCGGCGAAGCCGGCGCAGAGGTCGTCGGCGAGCTTTTCGGGGCCGAGACTCTCGATGAGAACGGTGCGGTCGATCATGCGCGGCTGGCCGCGCGGGTCTTCTCGAATCCCGAGCTGCTCGAGACTCTCGAGCAACGAATCCATCCGCTGGTGCGGGCCAACTTCGCCGAGAGCGCCGGCGCCTCCGAGGTGCCGACCGTTCTGGAGGCCACTCTCCTCGTCGAGGCCGGCTATGCCCCGGATTTCGATCTCGTAGTGACCGTGGAGGCGGACACCGAGCGGCGGATTCGACGTGCCGTCGCCCGTGGGCTCTCCGAGAGCGATGCTCGCGCCCGGCTCGAGGCGCAGGCCGACCGTGCTATGCGCGAGCGAGCCGCGCACCGGGTCGTGCCGAACGACGGCAGCCTTGCGGATCTGCGCGTGCAGGTCGAGGCGCTGATCGAGGAGATTCGGACGCTGCGCCCCGGACAGGGGGCACCGCCGCAATGATCTCCGAGAGGGCGCGGCGGCGCCTCGACCAGGCCACCCTGGTGACCGGCAATCCCAACAAGGTCGCCGAGGCCGAGCGGATCTGCGGCTTCCCCATGCGCCACGTGGCGATCGACTTACCCGAGATTCAGTCCGACGACCTGGCCGAGGTAGCTCGCGAGAAAGCGCTCGAAGCCTGGCGCCGGCTCGAGCGGCCGGTGATCGTCGAGGAGACCGGCCTCGAGCTCTCGGCTTTGAACGGTTTTCCCGGTCCTCTGGTCAAGTGGATGCTGGATGCGGTCGGCGCCGAGGGAATTGCCCGAACCGCGGCAGCGCTCGACGAGCCCGGCGCCAGGGCCGTCTGCCTGTTGGTTCTGTACGACGGCGAGGAGACGGTCTCGGGAGAAGGCCGTACCGAAGGCCGGCTCGTCCTGCCTCCGCGCGGAGATCACGGCTTCGGCTGGGATCCGGTCTTTCAACCCGAAGGCGAGTCGCGCAGCTACGCCGAGCTGGGCGACGCCCGCAAGGACGAGATCGGCCACCGCGGACGGGCTTGGCGCGCCCTGGCCGAGACGCTGTCCTGAGCCGCTAGCCGCCGACGCGGATCGTGTCGTGGACGAAGGAGGTCTCGCCCCCGATTTCGTCGCGAACGCCCACCGCCAGCCTGTTCACGCCCTTGCGCATCACCAACTGCAGGTCGTAGGAGAAGTGCTGCCCCATGGCCTGCTCGAGATCCGCTGCCGGGATCGCCACCACCACCGGCTCTTTCTGCTGAACCGGTGATAACCGCCCCTCGTCGTCCATGACGGTCACCGTGATCCTGAATTGACCGTTGTGCCGGTCGCCCTGAGGAACCAGGGTCAGGTGGTTGAGCGGGATCTTCACCTGCACCGGCACCAAGTAGCTGTTGCCGTCTCGGGGGCTGGGCGAATCGAAGACGATCCTAGCGTTCATCGAATTGCGCTGGAATCCGAAGTAGAGCGAGGACAGCGAGCCATCCGCCATCCGCGCCTCCGGCGTCTGGTCCCGGTACCCTTCGCGATGCCGCACGCGGAGGCCCTTGCCCGCTTTCACCTCGAGCTTGTAGTAACGGCCGCTGCCGGCATGGCCCGGACGGAAACCCAGGGAGTAGAAGTTGCCAAAGTCGCTCGACACTCGGTCGAGAGAAGCCTCGATCGCGTTGGTGTTGGTGAACGCGATACCGCCGGTCGTGTCCGCCATCAGATGAAGCGGCTCCTGCAGGTTCGCGTTGTAGATGGAGTCGACGTAGATCCGTCCACCCCCTTGGCGAGTGCCCCCCTCCTCGGCCGAGAGCGAGCTGTGGATCTCGGCGCCGCCGGCATCCAACGTATAGAAGGTGACCCCGCTGGTATTCGCCTGGGCCGCCAGGCGGCGGAACTCCGGCTGCAGATCGTAAGCGAAGGCCTCGCCCCGAGCGCTCGCCCTCGGGAACCGCTCGTCCACCGCGATGAACAGATCCTCCGCCACGCTCATGGGCAGGCCATCGCTGACGTAGAGCAGCGCCTTCCTGCCCTGAAGGCCGGAGAGCGCTTGCATGAGATCGCCCATCGCCTTGAGGGTGAAATCCATCTCGGCATACACCTCGTCGGCATGGGAACGAGCCGCCGAAAGCGCGGCGCCCCCCCAGTCGACCTCCTCGATCTCTTCCAGGGCCCGGCGCCGGCTGGCGATACGATCCACCTGATGACCCGAGAGGTCTTTTACCTCTTCCAGCGCGGCCGTAACCAGGCTTGCATCGGTCGTAAACGGCTGTCGAACGTGAAGCGATCGATCGTAACTGACCAGCATGATCTGGTCCTCGGGGCCCAGCTGGCTATAGAGGAAGCCCTGGAGCCGGTTCAGGACCCGATTGCGATTCGCCGGGGCCAGATTGAAGTTGTCGACGTAGACAATCAGATAAAGGCGTTGATCCTCCGGAAGCGAAGTGATCAGGGGCAACGGCGGCCTGCCGGGAACCGGCTCAGTCTTCTCGACACCGTCGCTGTCGGGCGTCGGCCGCCCCCTCTCGACGGCAAAGAAGTTCGTGACCTCGACCGGTTTGCCGTCTTCGAGAATCTCGAAGTCGTCCTTTTTCAGTCCGATAACCGGCTCGCCCTTCTTGTCTGTAACCCAGACCAGCACGTTGACGAGGTTGACGTCGACGACCTCGAAGAACATGTCCTCGGGCGCTACTTCGGAGCGGGTGTCCGCACCGGTTGCGCTCGCCGACGTCTGAGCTACCGCCGGGGCCGAGACCCATCCAAAAACCAGCAGTGCCAGAACGGCACCGAGTGTGATGCGATAACGCATGAGAAACCTCTCTGTTGCTAGCTAGGGGCCGCTACGCGGGCGACGAGCCGGTAGGCGTTCCTGACCGACCAGCACGTGCTCGAACACGAACGACTCGGTGCCCGACACCTCATCCCAGACCCCGACGGCGATCTTGGGCGTCCCTCTCTTGACCTTGAGATTCGTTCGGTAACCGATCTCCGGGTCGGCCATTTCGCCCCCAGCCTCGGCCGGCAGGCTCACCGGCAGCGGGAATCGATGAATATCGGACATGTTGCCCTCCTCGTCCTGGAGAGCTACGAAGATCTGCAGCCGGCCCACGCGGTTGGCCTCGTCGGGCACCAGGATGACATCCCGAAGCGGAATCCGAATCATGACCGGCAGAATGTAGGTGTCGCGCCCTTCCTTCTCGGGCTCTCCAAAGGCCAGGCGAACATTCAGCGGGTTCTCACGACTGTCGATCAGCAGAGAGGAGAGCGTGCGGTCGGCAACCTGGTCCGCGACCGGCTTGTCGACGTAGCCGCTGCGGTTACGCAC
>JAAENP010000418.1 GCA_024224155.1 bacterium | reverse complement strand
CTCCGGACGGCGAAAACCGCAGGATGTAGACCTGTTTCGGTGGCAGCTCGGCGAGGGGCCGGTACCCGGCATCGGCCTCCCGGCGCCCGACCGCCAGCGTCGCGCCCTGAAGAAGCTCCACCGGGCCAACGGCGGGCAGCGCTCGGTCAAGCCGAATCCCGTATGTCGCGATCGGCTCATCGGCCAGGTTGGCAACTACCAGAAGGCTCTCGTTCGGCAAGTCTCGGCGAAACGCCAGCACGTGGTCGTTCCCCGACTCCAGAACCCGATGCCCTCCGACGGCCAGCGCCGGGTTTCTGTTGCGCAACCGAATCAGCTTCCGGTAGCGACCGAGCAGCGAGTCCGGGTCGCCGGTCTGGTCGGCGACGTTCTTCTCCGACCACCCCACCTCGAGCGCCTGCCAGGGCTTGTGCCCCGAAAACCCCGCATGGCGCTCTCCGCTCCAATGCATCGGTCGGCGAATGAGGGGATCGGGTTTGATGCCGGTTAGGCCGATCTCCTCGCCGTAGTAGACGAACGGAACTCCCGGTCCGGTCAAAAGCAGCGTCGCCGCCAGCTTGGCGTCTTCCTCGCCGCCGCCCAGTTGCGTCATCACCCTGGGCTGATCGTGATTGGTGAGAAAGGTCGCGTATCGGTCGCGCTCGTAGAGGTCCCTGAGCTTGCGCTCCTCCGCCAGCAAGGGGCCCGCGCTCCCGGTCCTCACCGCGGTCACCGTTTCGTAGGCGCGCTGGAACTGAAACGCCAGGTCGAGCTCATCCGCACCGTAGCTCGCGACGTCCTCGGCGGTCGACCAGATCTCGCCGACCAGCAGGGCCCCGGGCTTGACCGACTTGCAGAAAGCCTGGAATCCACGCAGCCAGGCATGGGTCTCCTCGGTGTCGTTCTGCTCGACACCGTCCTCGATCAGATGCCGGACGGCGTCGAGCCGAAAACCGTCGACGTTCATGTCCTCGAGCCAGAAGCGAGCGACCTCGTACATCGCCGCGGTGACTTCCGGGTTGCGGTAGTTGAGGTCGGGCATGCCGGACCAGAAGATGCCGTAGTAGCCACGGTAATTGAAGTGCTTCCAGCCGCGCTGCCACCACGGCGACTGATGCCAGACCGGCTGGCCCCACGGGCCGAGGTAGTCCTTCTTCTCGTCCGACCAGATGTACCAGTCGTGGCGAGGCGATCGCTCGCGCGCCGCTTCGAGGAACCAGGGGTGCCGGCTGGAGCTGTGGTTCAGCACCAGGTCGACCAGAATCCGGATGCCTCGCCGGTGCGCTTCTTCGACCAGTCTTGCGAAGTCCCGGTTGGTACCGTAGTCCTTCTCGACCCGGTAGTAATCGGTGACGTCGTAGCCGTGGTAGCTCGGCGCCTGCATGGTTGGCATCAACCAGATGCCGCCGATCCCCAGATCCTCGTCGGTGGTCGGGTCGCCATCGTTGAGGTAGTCGAGCCGCTCGATCAAGCCGGCGAGGTCGCCGATGCCGTCGTCAGCGAGCGGCCCCGAGGTGGAATCGGCAAACGAGCGCACGAAGATCTCGTAGAACACCCGGTCCCGCCACCATTCCGGCCGGTCTCCCTCGGTCAGTGGCGGTCGACCCCCGCCTGCCCTGAGCGCAGCCGAAGGGAGTCGACCGTCTTCAGATTCTGGTTCCGACCTCGGAGCTCCCCGGGCCGGGGTGCCACGCGATTCGTCCTCAGCCGCCGTCGTGGCCTCGCGGGCGCAGCCCCAGCCTTGAAGCCCCAGCGAGCCTAGGAGCGCCACCACGATCCAGATGGCGGCGTTACTGGCGCCAGGGGCGCCAGGGGCGCCAGCGGCAACGGCCGGCCTCCCCCGGCTCACGGCGCCGCCTGCCCGGCGTAGAGGCCGCCCGTTGCCTCGAGCCAATCGGCGATGCGATCCGCCGCGCCGTCGACAGCGTCATCCGAGACGTCCAGTTCGAAGCTATCGAGGGCCGACTCTCGGACCAGCTCGCGCATCGACTCCTGCTCGGCAACGAACTGGCCGAGGTCGTCGTACTGACCCGGATTGCCTGACACCGCCAGCCCTCGCTCGCGCGCCGCGACGAACGACTCCGACCGGCGCGTGCACAGAATCAGGCGGAAGCCGAGCGCCTTCAGTCCCTCTTCCAGCCAGCCGAAGTCGTAATCGACTCCGTGCGCCCGGCGCTGGTACGCCCGCGTCGAAAGGTGGAAGCGATCGACGATCCAGGAATAGTGCGGCAGCAGCTCGAACAAGCGCAACCAGGTTCGATAGGTCTCCATCGCCCGTTCGGCTTCGTGGGGCTCGAAGTTGATCAGACCGCGGCCCCAGGGCGTGTTGGTGAACCCGCACCACTCGGCCGAAATCAGCGGCGAGTGATAACGGTACTTGCGCCGACCGACCAGTCGCGGATGCTCGTTGAGGCGAAAGGCGATCTCGGTCTTCCAGGTCAGGCGGGTGCCTTCGAGGATCACCTTGGGAGTCAGCTTGGGGCTCATCGCGTGCCTCGCTCGTGCGGTTTCGTCCAAGCCTCTCACAAGGAACCACGGGGCGACTCGCATTGGTCGATAGGGCCGACAGTGTCGCAGTTCCGAGCGCTTCAGTCAGCACAGTTTTCACCTCGTCATTCCGCCGGTCCCGGCTTGCGAAGGAGTTCCCGCTTTCGCCTTGTCATTCTGAGCGGAGCGAAGAATCCCGGGGCAACGGTCCGATTCAGGCGAACTGCACCGCCCCGCCGGGATTCCTCGGCCGCTGGCGCTCCCTCGGAATGACAAGGTTCGGAAGGCGCATTTTGAGATATCGTTTCCGGGCCAGGAGTCGCCGCCGCCGTGAATCGTCGCATCTCGACCGCCCTTCTTCTGCCTGCCGGACTGGGCCTCCTCGCCTGCTCGGCGAACCCGGTTCCGGAGCCGCTGCCGGTCCCGAAGGACGGGCGCGTGGTCAACACGATCGACGAGGAGGTCGGATGGGGCATCGAGCCGGCGCACATCTACGAGATCGACGGGCGGCCGGTGATGTACCAGAAGCGCACCTTCTCGCTGCCGGCGGGAGAGCACACTATCCGAGTCTGGCCCGAGGGCCCGGCCCAGCGCATGGTTCCCGATCTCGAGGCCATCGAGCGCCAGCAGATCCAGGTCGATCCGCTGGACGTCGTGATCGAGCCCGGCCACCGCTACTTCATCGGTGCTCGCCAGACGAAGACTCGCGAGGTCGTGACCGTGCTGACCGACGAAGGTGAGGAGCAGAACTATGGCGACTGGAAGATCACAATCGAGCCGGTCGTGGTCAAGGTGGTCTTGCCGCCTGACCTCGAGCGCGTGGCGACCGGGCTCGGCGGCTTCATGTCGACCTTTCTGATCGGCCCGGTCCTCGCCGGCATGTAGCCGGCCACATACCCTTGTCATTCTGAGGCAAAGCCGAAGAATCTCGACCGAATTCCTCGAACCAACTCCGGGGTCCACCGCACCGACAGTAGGCCGCCGGTGCGCTCTTCTCGCTCGGCGGACCTCACTCGCAAGAGGCACGCGGCCGGCCTTTCCTGCACGAAACCAGCAGATGTTTTGCAGATCGGATGCCTCAACCGCCACCGATCGTCCGAGCCCACGGGCACGCCAGGGGCAGGCCGATTCGGCAGGCAGCCGGCCAGGGGGCTCGCCGCGAGCGCTCGAGTTCGCCCTTCGCAGGCGGCATCGGTTTGCGCGCAGCGGCGCGAAGCCGAGAGCCTGACCCCGGCAGGCCGAGAAGCCCGAGGCGTCCCCTGGATGGCTGCCTGCCGATCGGCGCCCAAGGCGGACCGCCGTTTCTCTGACCTCGGATATATTGCTCAACGTTAGGGATCTCGATGCGACGACTCACCACCGCTGCCGTCCTAGCCTGCATTGCGATCGCGCTCGCGGCACCCGCCGCGGCCGCCCCGTGGCGGCACGACTGGCTCGACGGCACCGTCTTCTACCAGGTCTTCGTGCGCTCGTTCTTCGACTCCAACGGCGACGGCATCGGCGACCTGCAAGGGCTAACCTCGAAGCTCGACTATCTGAATGACGGCAACCCGGCGACCACCGACGATCTCGGCGTTCGCGGACTCTGGCTCATGCCGGTGTTCTCGTCGCCCTCGTACCACGGCTACGACGTCACCGACTACGAATCGATCGAGCCCGACTACGGCGAGCTGGCCGATTTCGAGGAGCTGATGATCGAGGCCGAGCGGCGCGGGATCCGCGTCATCCTGGACTTCGTCATCAATCACACCAGCTCGCAGCACCCGTGGTTCACTGATGCCGCGGCTTCGGGCTCCTTCCGCGACTGGTACGTGTGGAGCGACACCAACCCGGGCTGGACGCAGCCCTGGGGCAACGGACCGGTCTGGCACCCGAGCCCGGTCGACGGCAGCTACTACTACGGGCTCTTCTGGAGCGGCATGCCCGACCTCAATCTGAGCCACAAGAAGACCAGAAAGAAGATCAACAAACTGGCGCGACTGTGGCTCAAGCGCGGGGCGGCCGGGCTCCGGCTGGACGCGGCCCGTTACCTGGTCGAAAACGGCCCGGGCCCCGGTCAGGCGGACACCGCCACAACCCACGCAGTCTGGCGCGGATTCGCCAAGAAGATCCGGAAGAGATTCCCGGAAGCGATCCTGGTCGGTGAGAACTGGTCGGATACCGCCACCATCGCGAGCTACTTCGGCTCGACTAACGCCGTTCCCGGCGGGGACGAGCTGCCTTTGAACTTCAATTTCCCACTGGCGAGCGCCGTCATTCGCGCTGTTCGTGACCGAGATCGAACCGAGATCGACACCGTGCTGTCGGAAATGGCTGCCGCCTATCCGGCGGGCGTTCGAGACACTCCGTTCCTGACCAACCACGACCAGCGTCGCCTGGCCGCCGAGCTCGGCAACGACGCGGCCCGGCTGCGGACCGCCGCGTCGATCTTGCTGACCCTTCCGGGAGTGCCCTTCGTCTACTACGGCGAGGAGCTCGGGCTGGGCAACGGCCCGACCTCGGGCGACGAGTCGAAGCGCACACCCATGCCCTGGGATGACACGGTGAGCGGCGGTTTCACCGCCGGACAACCCTGGTTTCCGCTGGCGCCCGGCCACCAGCGCACCAACGTCGAATCTCAAACCGAGGACTCGAGATCGCTTCTCAGCCATTACCGCGGTCTGATTCGAGCCCGTTCCACGTCGCCGGCCCTCGGCGCCGGCAACCTCGAGCTTCTGGACGTCGACAACCCTTCGATCATGGTCTTCGTTCGAAGTCGGTCCAGCGAGCGGGTGCTGATCGCGATCAACCTGTCCGATGGCTTCCAGACGGTATCCGGCATCGATCGCGAAGCTCCCGAGCGCGACGAGATCTATGTCGACGGCAACGCCCAGCTAAACGGTGCCTCCGGAAACCTGGGACTGCTGCTACCCCCGGGCGCGACCGGGATCTGGCGGCTCGACCGATAGAGGCCGCCGGCGCCGCCTCTCCGCGAGCGAAGAGAGGCTCGCTCCGAGGCGCGCACGGCCGGCCTCCGGGCGCGGATCGCAGAGGTCCACGTGACGGTCATCCTCCGCCTGGTCCCGAGCGAAGCGAAGGGTGTCGACCGCCTTCACCGTGGCGGTCACCCGCCGGGGCTACCTCAATCCGTGGACAGGCTCCGGTGGCTGAACGAGCGCTTGCCGGGACCGTAGTCGCCCGCAACCTGACCACTGCCTTCCAAAAGCCAACGCGTGGTGAGCAGGCCCTCGACGCCGACCGGACCGCGGGCGTGAATGCGCCCTGTGGAGATGCCCACCTCGGCGCCGAGTCCGTAGCGGAAGCCGTCGGCAAATCGGGTCGAGGCGTTGACGAAGACCGACGCGGAGTCGACCTCGTTCAGGAACCGGCGCTGCGCCTCGGGATCGGAGGCGACTATGGCGTCGGTGTGCGCGCTTCCGTACCGATGGATGTGAGCGATCGCCTCGTCGAGATCGCTCACCGTCCGCACCGCCACGATCAGGTCGAGGTACTCCGCCGACCAGTCCTCCTCCACCGCCGCGAGCGCCACCGGACAGTGCGGTCGAGCTTCGTCGTCCGCGCGCAGCTCGACGCCGGCATCGACCAGGGCTCGCGCCACGCCCTCGAAACGCGGCAGGAAGTCACGGTGCACGAGCAGCGTTTCGACCGCGTTGCAGGCCGACGGGTAGTCGCACTTGGCGTCGACCGCCAGCCTCGCCGCCACCTCGGGATCGGCGCTGGCGTCGAGGTAGAGGTGGCAGACGCCGTCGGCGTGGCCGAGGACCGGGATCCGCGTCGACGCCTGGATCGAGCGCACGAGCTCGTTCGAGCCGCGTGGGATGACCAGGTCGATCAGCGCGTCGTGAGCCAGAAGCGCCTGGGCCGCCTCCCGCCCTGCGACGCTCTGGACGACCTCGGGGTCGAGCCCCTCGGCTTCGACGGCATCCCGCAGGCAGCCGATCAGTGCTCGATTGGAACGGCTCGCCTCGGCACCGCCCTTGAGGAGCACCGCGTTGCCGCTGCGCAAGGCGAGCGAACCGATCTGTATGACCGCGTCCGGGCGGCTCTCGAAGATGACCAGCAGAACGCCGATCGGACTGCGCACCTGGCGCAGTACCAGCCCCTCGTCGAGCTCCGTTCGACGAGTCTCCCGGCCGAGAAGGTCACGGTCGCGCACCAGCGCCTCGACGCCTAGCCGCATCGTCGCCAGCTTCGAGTCGGACAGTCCGAGCCGACCGAGAAGCGGTGCGGCGAGCCCTGCGCTCTCGGCCGCCGCCAGGTCGCGGCGGTTTTCCTCGAGCAAGTCCTCACGCCGTTCGTCCAGCAGCACAGCGAGGCGCTCGAGAATCCGGTTTCGAACCACGGCCGAGGCGCTGCCCAACTTGCGCTGGGCCTCGCGGGCTCTGCGGGCCATCTCGAGCGATCGGTCCGACATCGTCTTCATCCCTCCAGCACCATGTGATCCCGGTGCACCAGCGCATGGTGGTTGCGAATGCCCTCGGGCGGCTTGCCGCCACACCAGCCGCGGGCGCTGTCGGCGTCGCAGTAGACCATGCCTCGGCCGACGAGACCGCCGCTCCGGTCCCGAAGCTCGATCACGTCGCCGGGTCGAAAGTCGCCCTCGACGCGAAGGACGCCGGCCGCCAGCAACGAGGCTCCCCGCTCGGTTAGCGCCTCGACAGCACCGTCGTCGATCTCGAGCGTGCCCCGAGCCTTGGCGGCGAAAGCGATCCATCGCCGCTTGGCGGCAAGCTCTCCGCGCGCCGGGAACCAAGTACCGAGAGCGCGCCCCGCGAGCACCGCCGCCAGGACTCCGGCCTCAATGCCCGACGCGATCACCGCCTGGCAGCCGGCCCGCGCGACGACATGGGCGGCCTCCACCTTGCTCTTCATGCCGCCTCGTCCGAGCGCGGCAGACGTTTCGCTAGCGGATTCGATTCCCGCTCCCGGAGCCTCGATCGTCGACAGCAGGCGCGCGTCGTTGTGGACGCGAGGATCGCGATCGAAAACGCCGTCGACGTCGGTCAGAAGAACCAGCAAATCCGCGCCCAGCTTGGTCGCCACCAGCGCCGACAGTCGATCGTTGTCGCCGAAGACCGGCCGGGTCTCGTTCTCCTCGAACGCGAGCTCCTCGGTCGAGACCGCGTCGTTCTCGTTGATCACCGGTATGACGCCGTGGCGAAGCAGCGTCATCAGCGTGCTGCGCAGATTCAGGTAGCGCATGCGATCGTCGAAATCGCCTTGGGTCAGAAGCACCTGACCGCAGGTGTAACCGAGGCGCGAGAAGGCCTGCTCGTAGACACCCATGAGCCGCGTCTGGCCGACCGCGGCGCAGGCCTGGCGCTCTTCGAGGTCCTCCGGCATGCTCGAGAAACCCAGCGCGTCGATTCCCAACCCGACCGCGCCCGAGCTCACGATCAGCACCTCGCGTCCGCGCCCTCGCAGAGCGGCCGCGGCCTCGACCACGTTGAGAAGTCGGGCCTGCCGCACGTGCCCATCGTCACCGGCTATTACCCGGGTGCCGATCTTGAGAACGATCCGCTTCGCCGCGGCCACCTCCACCCGGACCGGCTCATCGATGCTCATAGGCCAAGATTAACGTAGCGGTCGGTCTCCGCTTGCCCCCCCCTCACGAACCGGTGCTAGCGTAACGGCGCAGGCCAAAGCGCCAGAACCGGTATCCGACGAGGAGCAGGAGCGCGGCTACCGGAAGACCCAGCCAGGTCATCGGCCCGACTTCCCGGCCCAGCAGCCGGCTCGCCGGATAGAACGAAGCAAAGCCGTAGGGCACGACCCAGGTGAGCAGCACGCCGATGGCGCGCGGGTAGATGGTGAGCGGATACTTGGCGAACTCGTTCATCTCGAACACCGCCTGAGTGACCGGGATCGACTCGACGATCCAGAAGGCGCTGACCGCGGTGATCAGATTGAGCGCGATGAAGATGGCGCCGCCGCTTACCACCGCGAGCAACAGATAGAGAATCGTGCCCGGCGCCGGCGCGATCTCCAGGGCCGACATCGATTTCACCACCAGCACCGCGCCAACCAGGAAGTTGCCGATACCGTCGTGACAGAAGCGGTCCGCCAGCAGATGGAAGAGCGGGTCGATCGGTCGCACCAGGAATCGATCAAAGCCGCCGGTGCGGATGTAGACGCGTCCGATCGTCCAGAGGTTGTCCGCAAACATGTGGTTGATCGACTTGGCCAGGGTCAGCAGACCGTAGAGCAGCAGAATCTCCCAGAAGCCCCAGCCGTTGATATCCGGCACCTGCTGCATCACCACCCAGATCGTGAGCAGACCCGCTACCTGAAGCACCACGGTCGAAACGACGCCGATCAAGAAGTTGATCCGGTACTCCATCAGGATCTTGAAGCGCTGCAGCAGGAAATGCCCGTAGAGCGACAGGTAGCGACCCATTGTCTTCAAGCCACCCGTGTCAAAGCGCAACGACGTAGATTCGGGCATCCGTGACGTCTCCTCAGCCTCCCTGCACCGTGATTCGCCGCACCGCCACGCCGAAAATCAGGCGCGAGGCGACCAGCAGCCCGGCCAGCCAGAGCGCCTGGACCAGCCAGACTCTCGGGGCTTCGGCGACCGGGGTGATGCCCGAGAGCAGCGCCAGCGGCATATAGAGAACCTGGGCGAATGGGAGGCTGAGTGCGAGGCGCTCGAGCCAATCGGGCATCAGAGCCAACGGCACCAGGGCACCGCTGAAGAACGTGGCGACGCCCTGCTGCACCATTCCCAGGCCCCACGACTCGGTCGTGTAGAAGGCAAGGCAGGCGAAGATCCAGTTGAAAAGGAACATCACCCCTTGACCGAGCAGCAAACTGACCAGAAAGGCCCCCCATACCGTCGGCTCGGACGGAAGCGAAAGCCCGAAGACCAGCCAGGCAAAGACCGCCAGCGGCAGCCGCATGAAGAGATCGATAAACAGGAAGGTCGTCGCCTCGACCCAGAACCGGGCCTGCAGATCGACCGGGCGCAGTAGCTCCATGATCAGCTTGCCCTCGACCAGCATCTGCCCGAAGAAGAAGACCAGCTTCGACTCGACCATGGGCACGAGCACCTGCGCCAGCATCACGTAGTTGAGCGTCTGCTGGAGCGGCAGCCCGCCCAGCGTTGTGCGGTCGGCGTAGACCGCTCGCCAGAAATAGACCACGATCACCAAAACCAGCGTCTGAACGAACAGGCCCGCCCAGAACCAGGCGCGGTAAGCCACGTAGAGCTTGGGCACCATCTCGACGATGGCGGTATAGGCCCGGACTCGGCGCAACCACGAGGCGAACCGCATCAGCTCTCCAGGGCGCCGTCGTAGATCTGACGCACGATCGACGAGAGGTCGGGTTCGGTGATGAAAAAGTCGAGCACCTCGGCCTGCTCCATCACGGTCGCGGCGACTCGGCTGGCGCTGGTCGCGCGGCGGTCGAAGCGCAGCGAGACGCGCCCGGGCTCGCCGGTCTCGATCTGCTCCGCCCCGGCGGGCAGGCGAAGGTCGTCGACCGTTCCGGCGATATCGAAGTTGATCGTGCGATGGGCGCCGAAGCGGTCTTTTATGGTCGCCAGCGGCCCGTCGAAGATCAGCTTGCCGTGATCGATGATGATCACCCGGTCGCAAAGCTCTTCGATATCTCCCAGGTCGTGAGTGGTGAGGATGACCGTCGTCCCACGCTCTCGATTCCGCGCCTTGATGAACTCCCGAATCCGCTCCTTGACGATCAGGTCGAGGCCGATGGTGGGCTCGTCCAGATAGACGACTCGAGGCTCATGGATCAGCGTCGCCGCCAATTCCGCCCTCATTTTCTGGCCCAGCGACAGCTCCCGAACCGGCACCTTGAACAGTGGCTCGAGCTCCAGAGCCTCCGCGAACTCCGCCAGCAAGCCTTTGTAGCGGTCCCGGTCCACCTGGTAGATGTGACCGATCAGGGTCAGGGACTCGATCAGCGGCAAATCCCACCACAACTGGGTGCGCTGTCCGAAGACGACGCCGATCTCGGCCGCGTTGGCTACCCGCTCGCGGTGGGGAACCCGCCCCATCACGGTGATGCGGCCCGCGGTCGGCACCAGGATGCCGGTGAGCATCTTGATGGTGGTGGACTTGCCGGCACCGTTGACGCCGATGTAACCCACCATCTCGCCCGGATCGACTCGAAAGCTCACCTCGTCGACGGCGACCACGTCCTTCATGTTGGGCCGAAACAGGGCCTTGAGGGAGCCGCCGAGCCCCGGCGTCTTCTGCGCTACGCGGAAAACCTTGCGCGCGCGCTCGACCTCGATGATGGGCACTTCTCGACCTCAGCTTTCGACAAGCCCGGCGCGGGCGAAAGAGAAACGTGGCCCGATCTTGGCATGTTCGGGGACATCTTTCTCAAGGCGTCCCCTCCCGACTGGTTTCGCTACGCGCGCACCTGTCGGCCTCCGCTTGCCCTCGAGCGAAGCGAAGGGTGTCGCCCGAGACTACTCGAACGTGCCGAGACGCTCGATCAAGTCGACCACCCGGTTCGAATACCCCCACTCGTTGTCGTACCACGACACCACCCGCACATAGCCGTTCTCGCAGGTGGAGGTAGACAGCGAGTCGAAGATCGACGAATGCGGGTTGCCGATGATGTCGCTCGACACCAGCGGATCCTCGGAGTACTCGACCACGCTCTTCATCGGGCCGTCCGCGGCCGCCTTCACCGCCTGGTTGACCTCGCCGCAGCTCGCCTTCTTGCCCAGGCGACACACCAGGTCGACGATCGATCCGTCGGGCACCGGCACGCGCATGGCCATGCCATCGAGCTTGCCGGCGAGATTCGGCAGCACCTTGCCCACTGCCCGAGCCGCGCCGGTCGAGGTCGGAATGATGTTCTCGGCCGCGGCCCGGCTGCGCCGGATCGACTTGTGCGGCACGTCGGCGAGACGCTGATCGTTGGTGTAGGCGTGAACCGTCGTCAACAGACCCTCCTCGAGCCCGAACTCGTCGTCGAGGATCTTCGCCAGCGGCGCCAGGCAGTTGGTCGTGCACGACGCGTTCGACACGATCTTGTGCTCGGGCTCGAGCAGATGGTCGTTCACGCCCAGTACCCCCATGAAGTCGATCTCGTCCTTGGGCGGAACCGTCAAGACGACCTTGCGTGCGCCCGCGGCGAGGTGTTTCTCGAGCGGCTCGCGAGTGCGAAAAACCCCGGTCGACTCGACCACGTAGTCCACCCCCAGCTTCTTCCAGGGCAGGCTCGCGGGATCGCGCTCGGCGGTCATCGCGACCTCGTCCGAGCCGACGTGCATGACGTCGCCGTCGAGCGAGACGCCTTTGTCGAAGCGCCCCATCACGGTGTCATAGCGCAGCAGATAGGCAAGCTGCTCGTTGTCGAAAAGATCGTTGATCGCGGCCACTTCGATGTCTTCGCGGTCACTCAGAATCCGAAAGACGCTCCGGCCGATGCGGCCGAAACCGTTGATGCCAACCCGAATCGCCATCACGCCACCTCCTTTGCGGCCGCTGAGTCGTCAAAGGCGCCGAGCCGGCGGATCAGATCCACGACCCGATGGGCATAGCCCCAGCCGTTGTCGTACCAGGAAAGCGTCTTCGAGACGTTGTCGCCCAGAGTCATGGTCGCGAGCGAGTCGAAAGTGCTCGAGTAGGGGCTCTGAATGATGTCGTTCGAGACGATCGGGTCGTCCTCGTACTTGACGATCCCTTGCCAGTCGCTCGACACGGCCGTACGCACGACCTCGTTGATCGCGGTCTCGGTGACCGGTTTCTTGTGCCAGCACACCAGATCGACCACCGAGCCGTTTCGCACCGGCACGTTGATCGCCTTGGCCGAGATCCTGCCTTTGAGCGTCGGCAGCAGCCATGCCACCACCGCCGCGGCATTGGTCTCTTGAGGAATGATGTTCTCTGCGGCCGCCCGGCCCCGGCGCGGATCCTCGGACGGCACGTCAGCCAGCCGCTGCTGGTTCGTGTAGGCGTGGACGGTGCTCAAGAAGGCGCGCTCGATGCCGAAGGCGTCGTCGAGGATCTTGACGATCGGCGCCGCGCAGTGGGCGGTGCAGGAGGCGTTCGAGACAATCCGGTGCTCAGGGCCCAGCCGATCGTCATTGACGCCCATCACGACCGTCAGATCGGGCGGGTCCTTGGGCGGAGCGCACAGGATGACCCGCTTGGCGCCGTTTTCCAGATGCTGCTCGAGCTCCTGACGGGTCCGCTCGCGCCCGGCGGCCTCGATCACGATGTCGACACCGTGATCCGCCCAGCGCACATCGGCCGGGCTTTCGTTTGCCGTCATCGGAATCTGCTTTCCAGCGACGTAGAGGTGACCCTCTTTGATCGAGAGCTCGTCCGGAAACGGCCCCAGCATCGTATCGAAACGAATCAGGTACTCGAGAGAGTCGTGATCGGCGATCTCGTCGATCACGGCGATCTCGATGTCATCGCTCTTGTAGAGGATACGGAACAGATTCCGCCCGATCCTCCCCAGGCCCATCAGGCCCACACGTATCGGTCTCATGGTTTCTCCTTCGACGGGCGTCAGGCCCGGAATCGAGCCTACGCGCCGACAGCCGCGAAGTCTACATCGGGGACACGATTCCTAAGGTGTCCCCTCCCAACCGGGGACACGATTCCTTCGTGTCCCCTCCCGATTGGTTTTGCCACGGTCTCGACCTCCGCCTCGACCCCCTTCCCAGACGGGCGTACACTTGAAAACGGAGCCGGCGACGTCTCCTTGACGCGACCGGATTCACGATGCCGAGCCGGCGCGATTTCCTGCGTTTCTCGGGGCTTGTCGCCCTCGCGCTCGCTGCCTCGCGGCGACGCGGGCGGGCCCAGCCCCGGGCGCAGACAACGGAGGGGTCCGCGCCACAGCGAGTGGACCAGCCGGCGGCGGACCGCGCAGGGAAGATCACGCTCTTTCTGTGCGGCGACGTCATGACCGGCCGCGGCATCGACCAGATTCTCAGCGTACCCTCGGATCCGCGACTCCACGAGCGCTGGGTCGAATCAGCCGTCGACTATGTGAAGCTGGCCGAACGGGCCAGCGGGTCGATCCCGCGTTCGGTCGAGCCCACCTACATTTGGGGCGAGGCTCTCGCAGAAGTGGAGCGCTGTCGACCCGACCTGCGCATCATCAACCTGGAGACCAGCGTCACCACTAGCTCGGACTGGCAGCTCAAGGGCATCAACTACCGCATGCACCCGGACAACGTGGCCTGTCTGACGGCCGCCGGAATCGACTGCTGTGTGTTAGCCAACAACCACGTTCTGGACTGG
>JAAENP010000417.1 GCA_024224155.1 bacterium | reverse complement strand
GCTCTGGCGAATCCGCCGCTTGTTCGTCCGCCGGCGGGTCGGCTTGGCCGCGGCGGCCGGCGGCGCCACCGGCGAGCCGATCAACGCCTCGACGTGGCGCAGCTTGGCCTCGCAGGCCCCGATCTCCCGCCGGCACTGCTCGATCTTTTTCTCGTGCTCGAGCTTCTGCTGGCTCCAGTGCTTGATCTTCCGGATGTAGAGCTCCTTGAGCTCGCCGAGGGATTGCTTGGTGATGTCCGTCATTTCGAGGCCTCCTTGCTTGCCGGCCGGCGGCTGCACGCCGCCGGCGGTGAGCCGCTCGCGGGTGAGATGGCGGATGGCCATCGCCATCGAACGGCTCGATGCCGGCTATCGTACGAACTTAAAATAGCACTCGTCAAGCTAAAGTAAGGCGATCTGCTTGGCCACTTTAATCCGTTTCCCATCTCTAAGACATGGCATCTGTCGTTCTTAGATGTCTGTGAATGGCATTCTTGCCGACCTGACGGGTCGAAGAGCCTCATCCTCGGCCCCCGACAAAGCCACGAACGGTCGTCAGATCTCATCCTCGCTCGGCGACAACGTCACAGAGGAGCGATGAGCCTCATCATCGCTCCGCGGCCAAGCCACGAACGGCCCGCGGTCTCATCAGCGCTCCGCGACAACGTCACAGAGGGCCGATGAGCCTCATCATCGCTCCGCGACCAAGCCACGGACGACCGCCAGATCTCATCCTCGTTTCGTGACCAGGCTACGAAGAGTCGATGAGCGTCGTCATCGGTCCGTGACACGCTTGAGAAGGCTCGATGAGAGTCATCCATGATCCTTGACGTCGCGACGAGGGCTGGATGAGCTCACGGATCGCTTCGGGGCGTCGCGACGAGGGCTGGATGAGCTCGCGGATCGCTTCGGGGCGTCGCGACGAGGGCTGGATGAGCTCACGTACCGCCTCGTGCCGTCGCGAGGAAGGCTGGATGACCTCACGACCTATGACCACGGCCTGCCAAGAGACCAGGCCATTCTGGGTTCCGCTACAATGACCGCGCCGGGCGCGGCCCGGCGCTACTGGAGCTGGTGTCGATCGGGGTGCCACCCGACTCGGCCAGCGTTGATGCAGGATCAGCGCTTCGAGCCAGTGGACGTCGCCGTGGTCGGCGAAGGGTACGGAAGCGGCCCCCGGTTGTCCCTGGGGAGGCGCCGGCCGGCGCCCTGAAGCTGTTCGACCCACCGCCCACGCCCGGGTCCGCAGTACAATGCTCCCAGGAGTCCATCGAGAGGGAGTCGAGCTGCGATGAGAGTCCGGCATATCCGTGGCGCGTTTGTCGAATGGCCCGAGGCCGAGTACGGGCTCTACAACTTCCAGCGCAAGCCGTGGCTCGACCGGGCGGTGGAGCTGCTCGCGGGCGGCGGCGGGGCACGGGTGCTGGTGCTAGCCGGCGAGAAAGCCATCGGCCGATCGTATTTCTGCGACGCCCTCCGGTTTCGATTGGGCAACGAGCACGATGAGGAGCTGGCGGTGTGGCACCTCGACCTGGAGGGCTTCGAGCCCGACGGCGAAGATCCCCTGGGCAGGTATCTCCTGCATCTGCTGGAAGATCAGGAGCGGCGGACCGAGGAGCAGCGGGAGAAGACCTACAACGCCCTGAAGACCCTGGCTCGCACCCTGAGCAAGGCGGACTGGTCGGCGGCGATCCTTGCGCTCTTGTGGAAGTTCGAGGACCCGCTGAAGCAATTCGGCGAGGTGCTCGCGACACCGGCGACTCGCGCACCCGGCGC
>JAAENP010000416.1 GCA_024224155.1 bacterium | reverse complement strand
TCGGTGGTGATCAGCAGGCCGGCGATCGAAGCCGCGTCCTGCAGTGCCGTGCGCACGACCTTGGCCGGGTCGATGATGCCGGCCTTGACCATGTCAGTGTAGCGCTCGCCCTGGGCGTCGTAGCCGTAGTTCTTGTCCTTCTGCTCGAGCAGTTTGCCCGCAACGACAGCGCCATCGACACCGGCGTTCTCGACGATCTGCCGGACCGGCGCTTGGAGCGCCCGCTTGACGATGTCGACACCGACACGCTGGTCGTCGTTCTCACTCTGCAGCTTGTCGAGCGCAGTGGTCGCATACAAAAGGGCGACACCGCCGCCGGCAACGACACCTTCCTCGACCGCGGCGCGGGTAGCGTGCATCGCGTCTTCGACGCGATCCTTACGCTCCTTCACCTCGATCTCGGTGGCGCCGCCGACACGCAAAATCGCAACGCCGCCGGCCAGCTTGGCCAAGCGCTCCTGGAGCTTCTCGCGGTCGTAGTCGGACGTGGTCTCCTCGACCTGCGCCCGGATCTGGTTGCAGCGGCCGGAGATGTCGTTCTTCTTGCCGCCACCGTCGACGATGGTGGTCTCTTCCTTGGTGATGATGACGCGCTTGGACTTGCCGAGCATGTCGAGGGTGACATTCTCGAGCTTGATGCCGAGGTCTTCGGAGATGACCTGACCGCCGGTCAGGATCGCCATGTCCTCGAGCATTGCTTTGCGGCGGTCGCCGAAGCCCGGCGCCTTGACGGCTGCGACCTTGAGGCCGCCACGCAGTTTGTTGACGACCAAAGTCGCGAGAGCCTCGCCCTCGATGTCTTCGGCAATCACCAAAAGCGGCCGGCTTGACTGCACTACCGCTTCGAGCACCGGCAACATCGCCTGCAGGTTAGACAGCTTCTTCTCGTGCAGCAGGATGTACGGATCCTCGAGCTCGCACAGCATCTTCTCGGCATTGGTGACGAAGTACGGGCTCAGATAGCCGCGGTCGAACTGCATGCCCTCGACCACTTCGAGCTCGGTATGCAGGGACTTGGCCTCTTCGACCGTGATAACACCCTCGTTGCCGACCTTCTGCATCGCCTCGGCGATGTAGTCGCCGATCTCGCGGTC
>JAAENP010000415.1 GCA_024224155.1 bacterium | reverse complement strand
GAGGCTGGGGGGGAGTAGGTACGCAGGCCGTCGGGACTGCCCACGGCGTCGAAAACCAGCCGGAGGGGACACGAAGGAATCGTGTCCCCGAAGGCACCGGCCGCATACCTCTCGGAGTGAGCCTCTAGCGAAGGAAGAGAGGCATCGGCGGGCTACTGTCGGTAGCACAACGAGGGGCACCGAGGGATCGGGATTCTTCGGCTTCGCCTCAGAATGACACTCTGAAACTTGCCGGCTCGCGGCTGAAAGGCCGGCCGCGTGCCTCCTGAAGCGAAGCCTCTCCGTGCGAGCGAAAGGAGGCACCGGCGGCCTTCGATCGGTACCGGTAGCACAGAGCCACGCCGGGACTCGGGATTCTTCGGCTCCGCCTTTGAATGACATACCACAGAAAACGCCGGCGTTCCCGCCGGCGTTCACCTTTGCAGACCGCCGGCGTCAGCCGGCGCACCTTTACTCCTCGCCCTTCTCCACCAGCTCCAGAATCGCCATCTCCGCCCCGTCGCCCTTGCGCGGACCCAGTTTCGTGATTCGCGTGTAACCGCCCGAGCGATCCGCGAAGCGCGGCGCGATCTCGTCGAAGAGCTTCTTCACATGCGTGCGATCGGGCACCCACTGGCGCACCATGCGGCGCGCGTGGACCGTGTCCCGCTTGCCCCGGGTGATCATCTTCTCCGCCACCGGCCGAAGCTCCTTGGCCTTGGCCAGGGTCGTGCGGATCTGCTCGCTCTGGATCAGCGAAGCCAGCTGATTGCGAAACATCGCCTTGCGATGTGCGCTCGTTCTGCTGAGCTTGCGTCCGTGGACACCGTGTCTCATTGAAAAACCTCCCGTGGCCTAGGCCACCGGGTTATTGCGCTCCGCCTTCTACGTCCATCCCGAAGGAGAGGCCGTAGCTCTCGAGCAGATCGTGGACCTCATCGAGAGACTTCTTGCCGAAGTTCTTGGTCTCGAGCATGTCCCGCTCACTCCTAGCAACCAGGTCGCGAAGGGTCATGATATTGGCGTTCTTCAGGCAGTTGGTCGAACGGACCGAGAGATCCAACTCGTCGATGCGCTTGACCAGAATCGAGTCGAGCGCGCTGCCGATCGAGGAAACTTCTTCTTCGACCTCGGCCAGCAGGGCCTCCTCGGAACCGATGAAAATGCCGAGGTGCTTGTTGAGCAGGTCGGCCGCCTGCGAGACCGCGTCTTCCGGAGAGATGGTGCCGTTGGTCCAGACCTCGAGCAGGAGCTGCTCGTAGTCGGTCGCACGACCGACGCGAGCGGCCTCGACGCGGTAGTTCACCCTCTTGATCGGGCTGTGCACCGAGTCGACCGGAATCCAGCCGAGCCCCAGGGTCTCGTCGAAGTTGCGCTCCGCGCTCACGTAGCCGCGGCCCTTTTTGATCTGGGCTTCGAGCTTGAGCGTACCGGACTCGTTGATCGTCGCGATAGGAGCTGCCTCGTCGCAGATCTCCACATTCGCGTCGGCGTTGAAGAGACCGGCATCGGCCACACCCGCGCCCGCGGCGTCCAGCGTGATCACCTTGGGCTCGTCCGAGTGCAGCAGGAAAGGGATCTCTTTGAGGTTGAGGATAATGTCGGTCACATCCTCCACCACGCCCGGGATCGCCGAGAACTCGTGCAGAACGCCTTCGATGCGAACGGCCGAGACCGCGGCACCTTCGATCGACGACAACAGGCAGCGCCGCAGCGCGTTACCGATGGTGTTGGCAAAGCCTCGCTCGAACGGCCGTGCGATGAACTTGCCGTAGGTCGGAGTGTACGACTCGCGCTCGACCTCGAGGCTCTTGGGCCGTTGAAAAACCTGATATTCCATAACCGACTCCTTGTATCTATGTACCCGAGTGAACTCCGGGGTTTTCAGTTACCGAGTTACCGAGTTACCGACTGTAGAGCTCGACGATCAGCTGTTCTTCGATGGCGAGCTTGATCTCTTCGCGCGTGGGCAGGGCCGTGACCGAGCCGGAGAAATTGTCGGGGTCCATCTCCAGCCAGCTGGGAATGCCCCGGCCCCTGGCGGTCTCGACACTCGCGCGAATGAAGTCGTTCTTACGGCTGCCTTCCTTTATCGCGATCTCGTCTCCCACCTTGACCTGGAAGGACGGAATGGTGTTCTTCCTGCCGCCCACCTGGACATGACCGTGGCGGACGAGCTGGCGTGCCTGCGCTCTCGACGAGGCGAACCCCAGGCTGTAGACCACGTTGTCCAAACGCCGCTCGAGAATCGCCAGGAGGTTCTCGCCGGTGATGCCCTTGCGCCGCTCCGCCTGCTTGAAATAGCTGCGGAACTGCTTCTCGAGCACCCCGTACGAACGCTTCACCTTCTGCTTCTCACGCAGCTGAATGCCGTAGCCGAGATTGCGGCGACCGCGCCGCTGGCCGTGCTGACCCGGAGGATACCCGCGCCGCTCGATGGCGCACTTCTCTTTGAAGCACCGATCGCCCTTCAGAAAGAGCTTCATGCGCTCGCGCCGGCAAAGCCGGCAGACTGGACCTGTGTAACGTGCCAATTCCTATTCCTCCAATTCGACTTCTATCTCGAGTACGGCTGGGTCCTCAGACCCGGCGCCGTTTCGGTGCTCTGCATCCATTGTGCGGGATCGGCGTTACGTCGCGGATCGACTTGACGTCGATTCCCGAAGCCGAAAGTGCTCGGATGGCCGACTCGCGACCCGCGCCCGGTCCGTTCACCTCGACGTCGACGCTGCGCACGCCGAATTCACGGGCCTGAACGCCCGCGTTCTTGCCCGCGACCTGCGCGGCAAACGGCGTTCCCTTGCGCGATCCCTTGAAGCCGATGCGGCCGGCCGACGACCAGGTCAGGACCCCGCCATCGGGATCCGATACGGTCACGATCGTGTTGTTGAACGTCGCCTTGACGTGAACGACACCGTGCGGCACGACGCGCTTTTCCTTCTTCCGGCGCTCTTTGCCGCCTGTTTTACTCTTCGCCATAGTTGAAACTCCTCGTTTCTACTTCTTTACTTTCTTCTTGCCGGCCACGGCGCCGCGCTTGGGTCCCTTGCGGGTTCGGGCGTTGGTGTGTGTGCGCTGGCCGCGCGTGGGCAAGCCCCGGCGATGGCGCATGCCCCGGTAGGAGCCGATCTCGATCAAGCGCTTGATGTTCTGGGTGACATCCTTGCGCAGGTCGCCCTCGACCAGCAGATCGTTCTGGATGATCTCTCGGATTTTGCGAGCCTCGTCCTCGGCCAGGTCCTTGACCTTTACGGTCTCTTCGACACCGGCCTTGGACAGGATCTGGCGCGAGCTGGTCGCTCCGATACCGTGGATGTAGGTCAATCCGATCCAGATCTGCTTGTTGGGCGGTAGGTCGATGCCCGCGATTCTTGCCATGACTTGCTACCCCTGCCTCTGCTTGTGTTTCGGGTTCTCGCAGATCACCCGAACGACACCACGACGGCGGACGATCTTGCACTTGGCGCACATTTTCTTGACTGAAGCTCGTACTTTCATCTTTTCGTTCCTCGGACCTAGCCGCGCAAGCGGTAGGTGATCCGTCCTCGGTCGAGGTCGTAGGGCGACAGCTCTATGCGCACCCTGTCACCCGGAAGAATCCGAATGAAGTGTTTACGCATTTTTCCGGAAACGTGGGCCAAAACCTCGTGTCCGTTCTCGAGCTCCACTTTGAACATCGCGTTCGGCAAGGGCTCCTTGACCACCGCTTCGACTTCTATTGCATCTTCCTTCGACAAAACTCTCCCATTTCTCCTGGTTACCCTCTATGCCGCCTTGGGCATCCGACCCAACACTCGCGCCCCCGAATCGGTGACGGCGATCGAGTACTCGAAATGCGCCGACAGCGATCCGTCCTTCGTCCGAGCGGTCCAGCCATCCGCATCCACGCGCACGTCCGCGGTGCCGACGTTGACCATCGGCTCGACAGCCAGGACCAGCCCCGCTTTGAGCCGCGGGCCCTTGCCCGGAGCGCCGAAGTTGGGCACCTGCGGCTCTTCGTGCAGCTGGGTCCCGATTCCGTGCCCGACGAACTCGCGAACCACCGCGAAACCCTGCCTGGCCACGTGCGCCTCGACCGCGTGGCCGATGTCCGACAGAAAGCGGCCGGGCTCGATCGCCTCCACGGCTTTCTCGAGCGACTCGCGGGTCGTACGCATGAGCCGTGCCGCCTCGCTACTGATCTCGCCGACCGCGAAAGTCCTGGCCGCGTCACCGTAGTAGCCCTTGTAGAGAACCCCACAGTCGATGCCGACGATGTCTCCCTCGGCCAACGGCGTTTCGTTCGGGATGCCGTGCACGATCACGTCGTTGATTGACGTGCAAAGCGTTGCCGGGAAACCCCGGTAGTTCAGAAACGCCGGCACCCCGCCCGCGCCGCGAATGTGCTCCTCGGCGATCGTGTCCAGCGACTTCGTGGTCACCCCGGGCGCAACCGACTCGGCCATGAGATTCAGCACCTCGTGAACGATCCGGTTGGCCTCATCCATGAGGTCGACCTCTCCTGGTGTCTTGAAGACCATCAGGCGTCCACCGGTTCCTTGGCGAGCCCGCCGCCGACCCTGGTCTCGAAAGCCTTCATCATGGCCTCCGTGACCTCGTCGATCGACTGTTTCCCATTCACCCGCTCGACCAGGCCCATTGCACTGTAGAAGTCCACCAGCGGATTAGTGACCTCTCGGTAGAGCTCGATGCGCCGTTTGATGACCTCTTCCTTGTCGTCCTCGCGTTGCCGGGCCAGAGCTCGCCGCACCAGTTCCTCCTCGGGAACATCGATGAACCAGACGATGTCGAGGGACTCGGCGAGCTCTTCGAGAATCCCGGCGAGGGTCTCGGCCTGCCCCTGGTTGCGCGGATAGCCATCGAGCAGAAAGCCGTTCTTGGCGTCGTCCTCGGCGAGACGGGTCTTCACGACCTCGGCCATGGTCTCGTCGTCGACAAGAGCGCCCGAGTTGAGGATCGCCTCGACGCGTTGCCCGAGATCGCTGCCCGCGGCCACGGCTTCGCGCAGCATTTCGCCGGTCGAGATCGCCGGGATCCCGATCCGCTCGGCCACGCGCTCGGCCTGGGGTCCCTTGCCGGAACCCGGCGCGCCCAGAAGCACACCTCGAACAGGTCTATCCACGGCGTCCTCTCATGCGGCCTCGCTTCCTGAAACCGGCGTAATTGCGCATCACCAGCTGGCTCTCGAGTTGCTGGACGAAGTCCATGGCCACGCCGACGACGATCAGCAGCGAGGTGCCACCGAAGTAGAAGTTGATGCCCATGCCCTGCGTAACCCAGGTCGGCAGGTTGCCATCCAACGTATCACCCACAAAGGGTAGCCCG
>JAAENP010000414.1 GCA_024224155.1 bacterium | reverse complement strand
GCGCCGTGGCACATCTCGCAGCTGACGCCGGCGAGCTCCGGCGTGGTCTCGAGGTCGACGAAGCCGCCTTCCTTGTTGTAGCCGGTGGTGTGGCAGGGCAGGCAGGTCGCGTCGGTGGTGTAATCCTCGGCCGGGTCGAGGCCTGCCTCGACCTTGGCCTCGGCGCTGATCCCCGGCCCCAGCACCTCGAAGGTCTTCGCCATCCTGGTCTCGGCCCAGGACTTGTACTCCTTGAGGTGGCACTTCTTGCATTTCTTGGTGCCGACGAAGGCATGCTCGGCCTCCTCGGCGACGGACGCCGGCAGGCCGGTGAGCAGGGCGACGAGGGCAACGTGGACCGGCGAAAAGCGAAACAGTCTGGAGTGGACCATGGAGATCTCCTTCTTGGTCTGAGATGGATTCGGCTGTCGCACTCACACTCGACATCCTAGAAAGCCCGTGGCGCCCGGACCATCGGTGATCGGCTGATTTTCGGCTTCCGAAAGGAGGACCGGCTCGGCTTCGGCGCCGCGATGGTCTACCCGGACTGCCGTCTGACCTTGTTCCATCGCGGACAGCATGGCCCTCTTGTACAGTCGTTCCCGGAAGACCTCCTGTCCCCCTTCCGTGCTGACGTGGTCGGTCCGGCGATCGGGGAAGAGGCGGAGAAGAAAGCCGAGTCGTAGACCAACCCGGTCAGCCGGACCGCGCTACGGGTTTGCGATCGCAGCGCAGGACGCTCTCCTCGTCGTGGTAGAAGCTGCACTCTTTCTCGAGCGCCGCCTTCAGACGCTTGCGAGCGCGGTGGATCCGGATCTTCGCCGTCGCCAGCGAGCAGCCGCTGACCCTCGCGGTCTCGGCGCCGGTCAGCCCTTCCAGGTCATGGAGGATCAAGGCCGCACGGTAGTCCTCCGGCAGGCTTTCGATCACCTCGCGGACGCAGTCGCTCATTTCGTCGAAAACCAGCCGGTCGTCGACGTCGACGTCGGGATCGCCGGGCTCTGCCGCGTCGTCGACGTCGACGATCCGGACCCGGTTCTCCGGCCGCCGATAGTGGTCGGCGGCGACCCGGGTGGCGATGGAGAAGGCCCAGGTCTTGATGCTGGAACGGCCTTCGAAGCCCGGCAGGGCGCGGGCGATCTTCAGCAGCGTCTCCTGGAGGAGGTCCTGGGCGGTGGAGCGGTCCCCCGAAAGGCGCTCGAGGTAGCGTTGGAGGGGGCTCGAGAGCTCCGTTGCCACATCCTCGAAGGAGGGGTGAGAGGCTTCGTCCGGCATCTGTTCAGGATACCCTTTCCGGACCATTGCGCGAGCTCCTACGGTGTTGGTGTCGCGTCTT
>JAAENP010000413.1 GCA_024224155.1 bacterium | reverse complement strand
CTCCGGCCGTGTTGAAGAAGCGCGCCATGAAGGCAGCATAGCAAACGCCGCGCCTCGGCGAGACCGTTCCCTGCCCGCGGCGACCGATCTCTCGCAGGCTCCGTCTGACCGAGGGTCGGTTTGCTAGACGGGCTCGAAGCCGAAGCCCAGGGCGAACAGGAGAGCATCACGGAGCTCTTTCATTCTCGCTCCCGAAAGCGTCGTGATCAGCGGACCAATCTTGCCCCTGGACACCGTCTGAACGTGATCGAGATTGACCGCGCAATCTCGCGGCATGCCATCCCGGTCGTCCAGCCCGACCTCCGTCGGTATCTCGCGGATTCGCGAGGTGACCGGGGCGCGACCGTCACCTCACCCAGAAAACCGAGGGCCGAGTCGCGGGTCAGGATGACGACCGGTCGCTTCTTGTCGGGCCGCACGAATCGATACCAGCGAACCTCTCCCCGGCGCATCAGTCGACCCACGCCTGCTCGCCTTCCCAGTCGCTGAACTCACCCGGCTCGACCGGGAACTTCTCGTAGCCTTCCCGATGCCGGCGCTCCAGCTCTTGCTCGCGGAGCCTCGCCAGAGCGAAGCGCAGCGCCTCCCGGGTGAACGCCGAGCGAGTCGTACCCAGCCCCTTGATCGCCCGGTCGACTTCGGCGACCAGCTCTTCATCGAGGGTCATCTGAACGGTCTGCATGCCGAGCCTTCGTCATCATTATCATAGCTATTCATGCCTTATGTGCAGCTGCACATAAAGCATGTTATGTGCAGCTGCCGGTTATGTGGAGTGGAGAGCTTCGGCTGAAGGCTAGCGGTGCCATCGGCGGCGGCTCCTGCACATAACTACTTGACCGGCCGAGGGCGGCAAGCCAGGTCAGGAGGTCGTCTTGGGGAAAAGTTCCTTGGTTGAGCTCGGGTAACGTATCCGCCACAGCGATGGCTTTCTGCTTCATGCGCAGGTTGATTTCGACGTAGGCATGCGTGGTGGTGATCTGGGAGTGGCCGAGCCAGGCGGCGATGGTGGTGATGTCGACGCCAGATTGGAGCAAGTGCATCGCGGTCGTGTGGCGAATGACGTGCGGTGTGACGCGTTTGGCGTGTCGGGGACAGAGCTCAGCACGCTGGGCGAGTGTCCGTAGGATGTGGGCAACGCCTGAGCGACTGAGCCGGCGGTGGTGAGCGTTCAGGAAGAGCGGGCCACTGTCGGTGTCACGCTCTGCAAGCCAGGCATCGATGGCGTTGACCGTCCTCGGCCACAGCGGACAGGTCCGCTGTTTGCGCCCCTTGCCCTGCAAGGTGATCAGAGCGACGGGGTCGCGCCGCACATCGGAGATGTCGAGGTCGACGATCTCCTGGACACGGGCGCCGGTGTTGTAGAGCAGCAGGAGCAGCGCCTGGTCGCGATGACCGGTGATGGGGTCGATCGCCCGGAACAGCGTGAGGACTTCGTCGTCGTCGAGGTACTCGATCTCCGGATGCTCGACGCGGGCGGGTCGCATCTCACGGATTCTGCGGCAACGTTCCAGGTGTTCGGGAGCGACGGAGGCGACGTAGCAGGCAAAGGATTTGATGGCGGCCAGCCGTTGGTTGCGCGTGCGTGCCCCGCACCTGCGTTGCGTTTTGAGCCAGCCGAGGAAGGATCGGACGACTTCGACGTCGAGGGTTGCGTGTTCGAGCCGATCGACCGTGCACCCGAACCGTTCGGCAGCATGCCGGAGGAACAGCTTGAGGCCGTCACGGTAGGCCAGCACCGTGTGGCGGCTGACGTGGCGCTCCACGGTCAGATACTTCTCGAAGAAGTCCTGGACGAGCCTCTGGAGGGAAATGACAGGGAGCTTGCCATGCTTCACGAGAGCACCTCCTCGAGTGCACAGGTCTTCTGCTCGAATCGAGCTCCGGCTTGCTCCAACAGCACGCCGTTGGCGACCAGGTACCGTCGTGTGTTCTCGACCGAGACATGACCGAGGTAGGTGCTCAAGACAGGCAGCAGAGCATTGACGTCTCGCCCATCGGAGTACCATGCGGCAACACGGCTGACGGCGAAGGTGTGACGAAAGTGGTGCGGCCGCGGCCAGGGCTTCGGGATCCCAGAGAAACGGCATGCGCTGTAGATGGCCTCACGCGCAGTCGGGTCGGCCAGACGGCGTCGGCGGCCCGAAACGAAGAAGGGAGCAGACGCCCCTGTGCCCAACGGGCGCAGAGGATGCTCGACGTAGCGAACCAAGGCTTCGGCGGTCGATTCCAGCAGAGGAACGCAGCGGCTCTTGCCGAACTTTCCCTTCTTGATGGTCAGGATCCGGTCCCTCGCGTCCAGGTCACCGACATCGAGAGCCAAGGCTTCTCCGATACGTAAGCCAGTGGTGTACAGCAATCCGACCAGAGTCGCGGTGGTCGCGGGTCGCAGAGTGCTTTGCCGTGGCAATTGTCGTGCCGCCGCGAGCAGGCGTTCGGCTTCTGCGAGGGTCACGATCCGGGGCTCCCGCTCTCGCCAGTAAGTAAGGGGGCGGCTTGGGCGG
>JAAENP010000412.1 GCA_024224155.1 bacterium | reverse complement strand
GGCGCCTGGCAGAGCGCGGCGTGAAGGTGATCGTCGAGTCGAGCCGCGCCCGCATCTTCTCCGATGAGGCTTTCGTGCAGAGCGGCGCTCAGGTCGTCGACCGCGCTGACGGCGCGGACTTTCTCCTCGGGATCAAGGAGCCCCGCATCGAAGATCTGATGACCGGCAAGACCTACGCCGTCTTTTCTCACACGATCAAGGGACAGCCGAACAACATGCCGCTCCTGAAGGCGATCCTCGATCGTGACATCACGCTGCTCGACTACGAGTGCGTGACCGATCGCCACGGGACACGCTTGGTCTACTTCGGACGCTTCGCGGGCATCTGCGGCATGGTGGACAGTCTGCATCATCTCGGCGGCAAGCTCAGGTTGGGCGGCATCGACAATCCGTTCACCGCCATCGGCCCCGCCCACTCGTACGAATCGCTGGACGCCATCCAAGCCTGTCTCGACGAGGTGGCGGCGACCATCGAGAGAGACGGCGTGCCCGGGCAGATCGCTCCGTGCATCATCGGCATCACCGGCCACGGCCACGTTTCCCAGGGGGCCCAGGAGATGCTCGACCGGCTGCGTCCGGTGGAGGTTCACCCACGGCGCATCAGTGAGTTCGTCGAGCACGAGCGGAGCCAGAGGCAGCAGCTCTACAAGATCGTCTTCCTGCGTGAGGAGAAGTTCCGCTCGAAGGAGGGCGGCGGCTATTACTTCGAGGAGTACCTGGCCCATCCAGAGCGCTTCGAGTCCAATCTCGACCGCTATCTGTCGGACTTGACGATGCTCGTCCACACCAGCTACTGGGACGAGCGATATCCGCGGCTGGTGACGCGCGACATGGTCCGGCGCCTGGCCGAGCACGGCTCGCTGCGGCTGGAGATGATCGGTGACCTCGCGTGCGATCCCGGTGGCTCCATCGAGCTGACGCACCGAGTGACCACCATCGAGAAGCCGACCTACACCTATGACTTCCGCGGCGACCGCTACGTCGAGGGTCCGGCCGGCGATGGGATCTTGATCATGGCTGTGGACAACCTGCCCGCGGAGCTGCCGCGGGACGCGTCGGTGGAATTCTCGGCACAGGTGCGCCGCTATGTCTACGAGATCGCGACCCACGGACTCGAGGGTGACGATGACGACCTCGACGTCTCGCCGGAG
>JAAENP010000411.1 GCA_024224155.1 bacterium | reverse complement strand
GCGACCCCGAAGGCATCAGCCCAGACACCTGGCAACACGTCCAGCCACTCCTCGACCGGCCCGGCAACGAGGCAATCCAGCTCCAACTCTTCTACGACTACGGCAGCAACCCGCCGCTCTACCCACGGTGGCAGGCCTATTTCCGCGAGTATCAGCCGCCGACCCTGATCGTGTGGGGGAAGAACGATCCCATCTTCCCGGCCGAGGGCGCGCATCCCTATACACGGGATCTGAGGAACCTCGAATCCCACCTGCTCGACACCGGACACTTCGCGCTCGAAGAGGATCTCGAGTTCATCAGCCAGAGAATCCGCGCCTTCCTCTCAAGGAACGTCAGCTCATGAGCAGGGACAAAGTCATCGTCGTCACTGGGACCAGCAGTGGGCTCGGGAAGTTGACCGCCGAAACCCTCGCGGCTGCGGGCTCGCAGGTGTACGCCACAATGCGCAATTCGAGCGGCTCGAACCGTAACGCCCGAGAAGCACTGCTAGACGCCGCGACGGACAGCGGCCAGAAGCTGTCGGTCGTCGACATGGACGTCACCGACGAGCAGTCCGTTGGTCGGGCAATCACCTCGATTCTGGCCGAGGCCGGACACGTCGACGTCGTCGTCAACAACGCCGGGGTGATGAACGTCGGCGTCACCGAGGCCTACACGCTCGAAGCTATGCAACGTCAGTTCGAGGTCAATTTCTACGGGCCGGCGAGAGTGAACCGAGCCGTGTTGCCTCACATGAGAGAGCGCGGCTCCGGCCTGCTCATCCAGGTCAGTTCCCTCGCCGGACGCTTGGTGTTTCCCTTCTTCGGGGTCTACAGCGCCAGCAAGTTCGCAGTCGAAGCGCTGGCCGAGTCCTATCGCCATAAGCTTTCGAGGTTCGGAGTGGACTCGATCATCGTCGAGCCCGGCCCGTTCTGGACCAAGCTGATCGATAGAAACGGCGATCCAGGATCTCGTCAACATGCCAGGCCCCCGGCCGCTTCGCACCGTCGTCGGCGCCGACTACGGAGTCGGCGAACTCAACCGCGCGGTCGAGCCCGTCCAGAGCGCCCTGCTCGAGGGGCTCGGGTTCGGCACGACTCCAGCGGACGAATAGAGGAACAGCAACAGCAGAACACCGACGACACAAAGGAGATCAAGCAATGACCACAGTGACAGCACGGCTTCGCGCCGGGATGCGAACCACCATCTCGGCCCGGCAGTTCACCTGGCTCTCCGACGAGGCTCTCCGACGAGCCAACCGCCGGCGGAGGTACGGATCAGGGCCCGACTCCCTACGAGATCCTGGTCGGCAGCCTGGCGGCCTGTACCGCCATCACGCTGCGTTGGTACGCGAATCACAAACGCATCGAGCTCGAGGGTGTCGATGTCGCCCTTGAGTTTGACCGAGTGCACGCGGACGATTGCGCAGAGTGCGATCAGGAAACCGGTGGGCTTATCGAGCGGATTCGATCCCGGGTGACTATCAGGGGCTCATTTGACGAGGCTCAACGCGCCCGCCTGACCCAGATCGCTGGCCGCTGCCCGGTGCACAAAATACTCACCCACGGAGTCCAGATCTTTGACTCGGTGTCGTTCGAGACACCAGACATCGAGTGAGCTCATCCGGCCGTCATCGTCCCTGAAAGTCGCCCCTGAGCTCATGCGTGACTCGCGAAGCGGGGTAGCCGCGGAGATCGTGGTATTTCAAGGCCTCCGCGCTGATGCGATGGCTACTTGCAACCAGAGACCACCCGTGCGCCGCCGGTGGCCGTGGGATTCGCACCTCCCGCACCTCGAATGGAGCCAACCGGTTGTCTGCCAGCTTTCTCGGTGCCGGCCACCATTCCCAGACCTGCCCGATGCGCTCCAGACGAGCCTCGCCGAGCATTCGCCCCTCTACGTCGAAGAACTCGACCTGGACCAGGATGAATCGTTCAGGATCACCCGTAGGTAGCAAATGCCCGGCGGCACTGTTGCTGAGCCGCACGACGAGCTCGGCACTCGTAGCCTCGAGCTCGACGCCCAAACCGGCTCCCAGCTGCTCCAGTGGCGGACCGAAACCCTCAACCTTGAAGATGCCCGCTCCAGGCCAGTAGTGGCGCCGCCCCTTCCTCGGCGGCGCGCCAGCGGCTTGCGGCCTGGCCACCGGCTGCATGTGGCAGCTCTGGCAGGGTTGCGCTGCTTGCCCGTAGGAGCTGGCACGCCACTCTTCCCCCGTCTCGAAGATACAGATGAAGTCCTTGCCTGGATAGCTGCGCACCGCCTGGTGGCAGGTCAGGCAGATCGTCTCGTCGGAAAAGCGCTCGGACTTTCGAGTCCGGTGCGCTGGCGTGCTGTTCCCGGCCGGCCCCTCGACCGCTCCCTCGCGCACGTGGCAGGCGGCACAGGTGATTCCTTCGTCGCGGAACGCGGTTTCGAAGACCGGATTCCTCACGTACAGCGGCCTTTCCACGTCACCGTCGATCAGGTCGACTGCCCACGACTCCATCTGATTGAGCAGCGGCGTGTGGCAGTTGTTGCATAGCCAACGGTTGCCGCTCTTTGCCATCTCGGACTGGAGCTGGCGGTCGGTCCATGCCTGCCCGTGGGTGGAGACGCGCCATTCTTCATAGATTTCCGAGTGGCACTCGCCGCAAGAGGCGGCCCTGAGATCCATGAGGCCCTCGGGAATCTCCTGCCAACCGGCCTGCGGCCGTTCGACCCGCGGCCGCGTCTCGTAGAAAGCGAGCGCCCGTTCCAGACCCCCGGCGTCGTCGCCCGAGGCCGCCGAAGCGGCCGACGAAAACCCTGCAAGAACCACGAGAACCGCTTCTGCCCACTTCATCAAACCAGCCCTTCTCAGCTTACTCCAGTAGGCGAACCCCGCCCGTCAGCGGGAACCCTTTCGTCGTTTTCTGTCTCTTCTGGCCGGCTCGACCTACGCCAAGGACAATCGCCTGCTGCCACTGGGATTCGACAAATCGACTACCGACGAGGCCGTGAGCGTCCGTGGCGCGGCGGCCACGGACGAGGATTTTCGGGACGGCGGCGACAGCATTCGATATCGCGTGCCGCTACCGGATGGCGTCGAATCGGTCGAGGTCTCGGTCGAGCTCCTCTACCAGACCATCGGATACCGCTGGGCACAGAACCTCGAAGCCTACGACTCCGGGGAGACCCATCGATTCGTCGGCTACTACAGGGCGAACGCCGACATGTCAGCCGTCGTCCTGGCCGAGGCTCTAGAGGACTGAACCGGCTCGGGCGGCCGGCCTCACGCGGTCCAGCCAGAAGGCGATGCCCGCCAGGCCGAGGTAGCTCACCATCGCAAGGCCGAAGACCTCCATGAATGCCGCGGGTGGCGGACCAAAGAGGTTGTAGACGTTGAGGGCGATCACGAATATCACCAGGCCCACCATGCCGAATCGCCCCAGCCGCGAGCCGGCTTTCGACACTGTGGCCCGCAGATAGAGCCACAGTCCGCCGAGAAGCAGGGCCGCCTCGAGAATGAAGGTCAGCGGCGCGCTGTTCCACAGCCCAAGACCCAACTTGGTCGAGGCGTCGCCCAAGAGCGGCAGGTCCGGCGTGTGCACGACCAGGTCTAGAACCCAATGCGACAGGACCGCCGCCCCGAGAACGATCGCGATCGAGCGGCGTCGCGCCCGGCCGCCGAGCGCGAAGAAGGCTCCAGCGGTGATCAGCGCCGCCCACAGGAACGCCGCCACCAAACTGTGCGTATAGGGCAGGTAGGCGAGCTCGAAGTGGGTGGAGTCGGTGTAGCCCGGCACAATATTCATCTGTTCGATCCCTGCCAGAACCAGGGGAAAGAACAAGATGTCGACGAATTGCACGCCGAGAAAGAGCAGCCCGAGAGAGGCCTTGCTCTCGGTGCCCTTGAGCGCCAGCGCGGCGCCATAGTGGCCTACGAACATCTCCGGCTCCGCGTCGACATCGTGTGGTCTCTCCTCAGCAATGTTTCACCGCATCCATCAAAGCGGCGCAGACCAGCGATAGGGCCGTCGCAACTGATTAGGTGGGCCTATTCTAGACGAGAACAAGAGCCGCTCGAGAATGCCTCGGCAACACCTATCTCGAAGGCTCGGTGGGGACGAGCAGCCCAGCCACCTCGGGGAGATCGGCGCGCCGCGTCAAGGATTCCACGGCGGCTGAGAGCCGATCGACTCGCTCGGTCAGCTCGGCGTTGCGTCGCCGGAGCGACGCCAGCTCACTTCGTGCGGTCTCGGATGCAGCGGCGATCTGAACCGCCTCGCCCGGATACCAACTCCGGTCGACCAGCATCAGGATCGTCCCTTCGCCACGGGCCAGCGCCTCGAGTGCCGTCCCGACGACCACCGACGCCCGGTCCGCCCTCATCGCCACTCCCGGGTTGGGGCTGGCGGTCAGTGGATCTCCGGCCTCGATCGCGCCGTACGAGGCATCGACCTTGACCGGTACCCGTCCGGCCAGCGCGATCCCCACGAAGCGTTCTTCGAAGAACCGCTCGAGAGCGAGCCCGCTCATCCGCTCCTCGTGGTCTAGGAGGGCTTGCCGATAGACCTCCTCGAGGCTACCCGGCGACCGCTCGCGCACTGACCGCCCGGCGCTCGGATCGTCGTCGCCGCCGGCTCGTGTCTTTCTCGTTCTCGCACCCTCCAAGGACATCACGTACGACGCGAACCTCCCTGGCGAGACGAGTCGTGCCGCCTCCTCCCGCAGGTCATCGCGCTCGGCATAGAGTGCCGTGCGCAACGCCTCCTGACGGGTCGAGAACGCATCGGCTACCCGGTTGCCCCAGAGCCTTCGGAGAGCTGCTACGCCGCCGACCTTGCCGCCAAGGACGATCGCGGGCGCGCCGCTCACCACACCGACCAGGGACCGTTGATACGCCTGTGAGCTTCGCACGACCGCATCGGGCCTTGCGGGATCGACCACCACCAGCTCACCGATCTCGAGCTCGTCGGCAGTCCAGAAGCTCTCCGCCAGGTCGGCTCCACCCCCGCTAAAAGTGCCTTTGATCGACAGGTCACCCTGATGATTGAGACTCATCAGCGTGTTGTTGAGCTGTCTGTCGTGCTTGTACCACGAGAAGCGCTGAATGGTCCCGTGGCTCGCTTCGGTGTCAACGGTGAACTCGATACTCGAGGACTCGGTGCTGAGCCGAAAGTCCCCGTTCCCCAGGGTGTGGATGCGAGCCTCCACGGGGTTTGCTTGGATCGCCAGCGAGTTGCTGAGCTCGAAGCGCTCGTCTGCTTCCTTCCATCCGAAGTGCTCATCGTCCCAATCGTCATCATCGTAGAAGTAGATCCACTGGTCGACGTCACCGCCACTG
>JAAENP010000410.1 GCA_024224155.1 bacterium | reverse complement strand
AGGCGCAGGAGCAGACTCTCGACGCGGTCGAGGTCGTAGAGTCCGTAGTGGTGTGCCCGGCGCACGGCGCCGCGCAGGGGTTCTCTGGGGTACTCGCGGACCATGCGCCGTAATTGCCGCAGGGCAAGCGTGGTCTGCTTCTTTGCTTTGCGTTTGAGGTCCTCGATGTAGGGCCCCAGCTCAGGAGCGATCTCGAGCAGGAGCTTCTCCTCGCGGCCGGATTGTTTCCGTTTGCGACCCTGGCCGCGACGGATCCGATGCTCGGGCAGAGTCGTCTTGCCGTGATGGGGATCGATCACCCGCTGGTGGGTCACCGCAGGCTTCGACGGGCTGGTCTCGATTTCGATGGTCTCCTGCGTCTCGCGGGCCTGGACCCGGCGACCGATCCAATCCGGCGGTACCGAGTACTGGTGGGTGTCGATCGAGACGTAGCCCTCGACGCTGACGGTCCGATGGTGGATCCGGTAGGGCTGGGGAATGTGGGCCGGCAGAGGTCTCAGCCGTGTCCTCTCCAGGGCAAACAGCTCGATCGGCTTGGCTCTGAGGTGGCGTTTGTAGCTCGAGTTTTTCCGCTCGCACCACGCTCGAGCCTGCCGGTTCAGATCGCGGAAATCTGCGAAGGTCCTGCCCGCCAGAAAGTTCCTCTCGACGTGCCAGAAGCTCCTCTCCACGTGAGCCGAGCGGTTGGCGTTGCCGATCTCGTGAGCCCGGAAGAGAAAGCCGAAGCGATGACTGAATGCCTCCATCTCCGGTACCGGGATCATCGTCTTGCCGGTGCCCCGCAGCACCACCACGTGGGTGTTGTCGATCATCACGATCTCGCACGCGCCGCCGAAGTACCTCAGCGCCTCGGTCAGGAAGCTCTT
>JAAENP010000409.1 GCA_024224155.1 bacterium | reverse complement strand
GCCGACGAGCGTCGCCCGCCTTCGGGATACCCACGCCGGCCTTTCACTCCCGGAAACTGGTCGACGCCGAGGTCGACCGCTTGCGTGTCGGTGATCCTATTCGTTAACCAAGGCGCCCAATCGGAGAGTCCTATTCGGCACTGAGCCGGAAGGAGCGCCGCGTGGGCCTCGGAGCGAGCCTCTCCATCTGCTGATGGCTCGCGGAGAGGCCGCACCGGCGCGACACTATCCGCGCAGTTGCCTCAGCTTCCCAAGCCCTGCCGCCGCCTTGCACGTGGCACCGCGATGCGGCACACTCGCCGAACGCAATGTCCACCTACTCCTTCGCAGTCTTCTGGTCCTGGTGGATGCGCCACCCCAACTGCATCTTGCGGGCAGGTACCGCGGAGGCGGCGCTCTACGACGACAACGACTTCCACTGGCACTTCGCCTCCGAGGGCACTGCCGTCTACGTCCAGGTTATTCGAGGCAAGCGCTTGATCGGAGAAGTCGGCGTCGACCCGGAGCACATCTCCTACGTCCAGTACGTCGGCGAGGAAACCGAGGGCGAGCACATGTTCGAGCTTGTGGTGGAGGACGAAGCCCGGAACGCCGCCTCGCACTTCTTCGTGCTGAGCCACGGTCTCGACGAGGAGGACGAGATCCCAGCGCAGGACCGGGCCGTTCACTAGCTGCCTGCGGAGCTCACGCCCACGGAAGGGAACTGTCATGAGAACACAGTATGGATGGATCTTGACTGCGCTGGCCATTGTCGCTCCGGCCAGCGCTCAACACGACGATCACCAAGGTCAACACTCACCTTACGCTGATCAGCAAAGCAGTGGGATCGCGGCGGTGTCTCGACAAGAGGCGCTAGACCTTCGCGACGGAGCCGGGATGGGACTGGCCCGTGCCGCCGAGCTCAATCACTATCCCGGACCCTTGCACGTGCTCGAGCTTGCCGAGAAGCTCGATCTATCCGGCACCCAAAAGGACGAGATCGAGCGTTTCCGCTCCGAGATGCTGAGCGAGGCTCAGCGTCTCGGGCAGAAGATCTTGGAAAGGGAGGAACATCTGGATCGCCGCTTCTCGCACCAGCATCTCGATGAGCCCCTCTTGCGCGAGCTCACCGCCGAGATCGCGGAGCTCTACGGCAAGCTCCGTTTCGTACACCTGCGCGCTCATCTGCAGGCACGGGCAATCCTGAGCGAGGCGCAGGTAGCCGCCTACGATCGTCATCGCGGCTACGACGAGTAGGCGCAGAGGTCCGGAGTAAAGATCCGGGCGCCTTCGTGCTCTGGCTGCGATAGTTTCCTCTCACGAAGGAGGTCTTGACCATGCGAGTGGCGATCCGGTTCTGTCTGCTGATGTGTGCGCTTTGCGCGCCGGCGCGAATTCTGGCGGTACCGCCGGAAGCGACCGCCATCCTGCCGCCGGAGCTGCCCTGGAACGGTAAGAGCCTCGAGCTCGTGCTGCCGCCCGAGGACGTCTGGGCCACGCCGTTCGAGAAGTCCGGGCTCGAGCGCTCACCCCGCTACGCAGAGACCATTGCTTGGCTGCGCCGCCTGGTGGAGGCAGCCCCCGAGCTCGAGATGATCTCGATCGGCAAGAGCGCGGAGGGCCGCGACATCTGGATGGTCGTCGCGAGCGGCGAAGGCGGAGCGGACCCGGCAAGTCTGGCGAAGAACGGTCGGCCGACGCTGCTGGCCCAGGCCGGCATCCACTCAGGCGAGATCGATGGCAAGGACGCCGGGATGATGCTGCTGCGCGACATGACCGTCCGGGGCACCCGTCGGGAATGGCTGGGCCAGGTCAATCTGCTCTTCATCCCGATCCTGAGCGTTGATGCTCATGAGCGTTCGTCTCGCTACGGCCGGATCAACCAGCGTGGACCGACAGAAATGGGCTGGCGGACCAACGCGCGCAATCTCAATCTCAACCGCGATTACGCCAAGCTCGAGACCGAAGAGCTCCAGGCTCTCGTCAGCGCGGTCGAGCGCTGGCGCCCCGACCTCTACCTGGACCTCCACGTGACCGACGGGGCGGACTACCAGTACGACATCACCTATGGCTACAACGAGGCCCACGCCTGGTCGCCAAACATTGCGCGCTGGTTGGATGACGTCCTCACCCCTGCCGCGAATTCAGCGCTCGAGCGCATGGGGCATATTCCCGGGCGACTGACCTTCGCCGCAAACGGCCGCGACATGACCGGAGGGGCCGTGGACTGGACGGCTCCGCCGCGATTCTCGAACGGCTGGGGCGACGCCCGCCACCTGCCGACGGTCCTGGTCGAGAATCACTCGCTCAAGCCGTTCCGGCAGCGCGTGCTCGGCACCTACGTGTTTCTCGAGGCGGCAATTGCCACGCTCGGTTCCGAGCATGAGGCGCTGCTCGAGGCGCGTGCCCGGGATGAAGCGGCCGCAGCCGAGGAGATCGTGCTCTCCTGGATCCCTGCCGAGGCCGATCCGCCGCCCAGCCGCAGTTTTCGGGGCGTCCGCTCGGAGCTCTACAACTCCCCGGTGACCGGGACCGTCAACGTCCGCTGGACGGGTGAGCCGATCGAAGAAGAGGTCACCGTGGTCGTTTGGAATCGGCCCGCGGTCCGGGTCCGCCGGCCTGCCGACTACTACATTCCGGCCGCTTGGTATCCGATCGCCGACAAGCTGCGCCTGCACGGAATCGAGGTCGAACGGATCGAAGCGCCGGTCGAAGTGGAGGTCGAGATGTACCGGCTGCCCGAGGCGGTCGTCGACGTCGACAATACTCCGTTCGAAGGCCGCGCGCGCTACTCGCCCGGCGAGCTGGTCACGGAGCGTCGAGAAGCCGTGCTCGAAACGGGTTCGTATCGGGTTCGAACCGATCAGCCGCTCGGCACGCTGGCGGTGCTCTTGCTGGAGCCGCAAGCTCCGGATTCGTTGTTTCAGTGGGGCTATTTCGGTTCGATCCTGCAGCGGACGGAATACGTCGAGGCCTACGTCATGGAGCCGACGGCGCGCGCCATGCTCACCACGGACCCGGAATTGCGTGCCGAGTTCGAGCGCAAGCTGCTCGACGACGCGGAGTTCGCCGGCAGCGCCACTCAGCGCCTTCAGTGGTTCTACGAGAAGACACCGTACTACGACGCCGAGCACCGGCTGTATCCGGTCGCCCGAAGTGTCGATTGAATCGGCCAGGCTCTCAGCTAGGGCGGTGAGCCCGCCATCAGGTCGACTTCGGCGCGGAACTCGCCGTCGGTCATGATCGAGAATCCGTTTCCCAAGACGACCAGCTGACGGGCTCGCAGGCTCAGGTCGCCTCCCGGGCCGACGATGGCGTAGTTCGGGCCGGCGGTGATGGAGTTGCAGGCCTCATGCGTTTCGGTGGCAAGCACCGTATCGTCGGAGAGGATGAGATCGTCGGGCGCGACGCAGGCGGCCTCCTGAAGGGTCACCGTGCAGGTCACATCACCGGTTAGCGTGACAAGGCCTGCTGAACACTCTGCGCTCCAGCTCGCGAGCTCGCCGCCATAGTCTGGGGTGGCGGTCAGCTGGACGACCGTGTCCTTCGGGTAGTAGGCAACACAAGAGGCGCCACAGGCGATCCCCGGAACGTCGCTCGTGACCATCCCGGGCCACGGGCCGGGCTTGGCGATGGTCAGCTGGTAGCTGGGCTTGGTCGCGAACTTGCGATCGACTCGGGTGAAGTTGCCCTGAGTATCCGCGACCTCGACGAAGAGATGTGCCTCCGAGTACTCGGGGATCGGCGCCGAGAGCGGAAGCTCGTAGATTCCCTGTGCGGTCGCCGCCGCCAGGTCGGCCAGCTCGGCTCCCGGGGTGCGGCCCTCGACGGGAAAGTCGGCGGTCACCGAAAACGTCGGGTAGTCGATGCCGGAGTTGGCGTCGGCGAGGCCGAAGCGCAGCCGCTCGATGGGCTGGGCATTGAAGCCGGCTCTGGGCACGGACACTTCGAGGGTCGGGCGCAGGTCGTCAAGAAACCAGCCGAAGGACTCATTGGGCCCGCCGAAGTCCGTGTCGATCGGCGCTCCCAGGTCGATCCAGCGGCCGAACGTCATCTTCTCGTCGTTGGTCAGACTCATTCCGCTCGAAGGTGGCGGCATCATGGTGCCGGTAAAGTCGAGGTCGGCGTCGTTGGGCGCGGCGCCGGCGGGCAAGGTCGTCGGGTCTCCCGGTGTGGTCTCTGTGGGATGGTCGGCGTTGGCCCAGCCGTCGAGACGCTGTCCGAAGATCTTCCAGATCAGGAGGCTGCGACGGCTTTGGAACTTGCGGATGTAGCGACTGGCGTTGGTCTGACGCCAGATGCCGTTGGGAATCACCGGTGGGTAGCCCCAATCCGCGTCCGAGTCATCCGCGAGCCGCTTGTAGTCGCCGGGGAGACCACCGTATATCGCGAGATCGTCGAGCACGAGATTGCCCGGCGGCGTCGGATCACTCTGAGTGTGGCAGGAGACGCACTTGGCTTGAAGGATCGGCCGGATGTCACGGTGAAACTCGACATCCACGACCGAGCTGGGCAGCACCGTGAGGTCGGGATCGGGTCCGCCGCTCGCGGTGAGGATTGGAGTGGTCGTCGAGAGGTCGTGGATCTGGTAGCTCGAGCCGGAGGCTTCGGTTGTGAAGAAGTCGAGCGGCTGCTGGCTGTGGGCGTGGCAGCCGCCGCAGTCGAGGCGCATCTCGCCCGGCCGGACCTGGTGCCAGGTTTGGGCCATGTTGAGCACCAAGCCGTTGCGGTCCAGGGTCTGGAAGGTGAAGGGAGTGTCGGCCGGGATCTTCACCAGGAAACTCGTGTCCGGGTTGCCTTCGAGGTCCAGTATCTCGCCGCCGGCGCCGTCCGGTTTGCGCAACGGGATCTCACCCAGGATGCGCAGGCGCTCGTTGGCGAAGTTCTCGAAGTGGCGGCCGATGTTGGGTCCGTAGCTCCGGTGGGTATTGGGCTCCATCGCCAGCAGGCGGACGGCCCAGATGTCGTCGTCGGTGTATCTGCCCGCCTCCGCCCCCTGTTGGCCCCAATTCGAGGACGCCCCGTTCTCCGATGTGTTGAACGGATCGAGACCGTTGAAGCTTGACTTGCCGTAAGCCGGAAAGGACTCTCGCTTGTAGAAGCTCGAGGTGCCGACCATCCCGAACGGTGTTCCGGCCGGCAGCTCGGAATGGAGTGAGCCGTCGTTGGGCAGCCAGGGCAGGGTCGCCGGCGCGGCGACGCCGTGGACGCTCTCGTAGGTCACCACCGCGCGCGGCCAGGCTTCGTTGAACCCGGGGTCGTTCTTGATCAAGACCAGGTTGGCGCGGTCGTAGATCGGGTCGCCGTTCGGAATGAGGTAGAGGCCGCTGTCGTAGCGCGGCACGTTGGTGGGCCGGGTGAGGTCGTTCGCCGGGCCGGGGGTCCACGCCACGAGCAGGTCGTTACCGGGAGCCGCCGAGGGATGGGTTACCTTGCCGACGCGAGCACCGCCCGCTCCGAGCGGCGCCGCCTCGTCGTCGCCGTGGGTAAAGGGGCTGATCGAGAACATGCCCCAGGGTGTGAACGGCATGCGGAAGGACGTCAGCCCGAAGGACTTGGTCTTCTCGATCGGCGGGTTGTCGCCGGCGAACGCGCTGTGGAAAGCCGGGGTTCCGGTGGGTGGCGCAATGGGGAACCGGTACATTGCGCCGAAGCCGTTGTTGTTCAAGTTGTAGTAGTCGGTGATGACGAGGTCTTCGTTCGAGAGCTGGGTCGCGAAGTGGAACGCCGCGGCGTTCTTGAACGCCGACACCAGCGGACCCCACCGGCGGCCGTCCGGATAGATGTACCAGAGCGCCCAGACCCGGCGATCCCGCAGTCCCTGGCTCTCGTAGCTGGTGAACATTACGCGACCGTCGCGGAGCGTGACCGGGTGAAGCGCCGAGCCGATCGTCATGGGTGCGATGGGGGTGACGTTGGTGCCGTCTTCGTCCATTACGAAGAGCTGGAGTGTGGGCGCGGTGAAGGTCTGCGGCGGGGTGTAGGCGTTCCGGTTGCTGGTGAAGACGATCTTGCCGCCGGGGAGCGGGCTGGCGCCGAGGTTCAGAATGCCGTAGCCGAGGCGGTTGAACTCCGACGACGGGTTGAGCGGGTTCGACTCGTCCCAGTTGCCGGCGCCGGTGTTGGGGGTGAACTCGCCGTGGGTCAGCTGCTCGACGGCGCGGTCCGAGAGCCGAATCCGGAAGATGTCGGCTCCGAGATTCGGGAGATGGTTGCGTTGGTAGTTGGTGGCGGTGAGGTCGTAGAACAAGCTGTAGTACACCCACTCCGCGTCGAAGGAAACGAACGGATCGGTCACGGAGCAAACGCCGCCGCCGCCGGCGGCGGACGAACAGGCGACCAGAATCTCCTCGGAGCCGTCGGGGTGGAGAAGCACGAGATCCGCACCCGGCTCGGCTCTGGCGGGGTGGAACACCTCGGGCCAGATCGTGTTGGTCTGGTCGCCGTACCTCGGCTGCCGAACGTAGACGATGTCGTAGGGCACGGAGCCCTGAGCCCAGAGGGCCTCAGCGCCGCCGAAAGAGCGGGCGGAAATCCCGATCAGCGCGAGGGTCAGAAAACGGGTCCATCGGTTCAACGGCGTCCTCCAGTCGGCTGTCGCTCACTCGGTCCCCAATTGCGGTTCGGCGAAAGAATCGCTGGCCTGGCGTCGCGAGGCCCGAGCGTCGCAGGGTCCTCGGAGCCGCCGCTGTGAAAAACGTCACAGTCGCCGAGCTGTCGTAGACTCGGTGCATGCTCAAGATCGAAGACAATGATGGCATCGAGCTCATGCGCATTCAGCACGGCAAGGCCAACGCCGTGGATAGCGAGCTTCTGGAAGGCATCCGGGATGCGCTCGCGGAGGTCGCGATGCGCGATGCGCGGGCACTGGTGATCACGGGCTCCGGCGAGATCTTCTCGGCCGGCGTCGACCTTTTCAAGGTTCTCAGTGGAGGTTCCGAGTACGTCGAGAGTTTCTTGCCGTTGCTGTCTCATGTCCTGCGGGAGGTGGCCGGGTTTCCGAAGCCACTGGTCGCCGCGATCAACGGCCACGCCATCGCCGGCGGTTGCGTCCTGGCCTGTGCGTGTGACTACAAAGTGATGGCCGACGGCGGCGGCCGGATCGGCGTGCCCGAGCTTCGGGTCGGGGTCCCATTCCCGGCCGTGCCTCTCGAGATGGTTCGCATGGTCGTGCCCCGCCGATACCTGCAGGAAGTCGTGCTCCTCGGCCGTACCTACGAGCCGGAGGACGCGCGGGAGCGCGGCCTCGTCGACGAGATCGTTACCGCGGAGGATCTCGAAGAGCGAGCCCTCGAGGTCGCCTTCGAGATGGCCGCCGTGGGAGGAGACTCGTTCAGCCTGACCAAAAGGCAGCTTCGCCGACCGTATCTCGACGCAATGGATCTCACCGAACAGCTCTTTGATGGCGAGGTCGAGGCTCTGTGGACGGCTCCCGCGTCGCATCAGGCGATCAGGGCGTATCTGGACAAGATCGTGGGCAGGAAGTAGCGACTGGCCGGTTCGAGTATCCTGACGATCCCATGCGGGAGATCGTCGAAGCACTCCGCGGCGACAGAACGCTCGGCCCTCAGCTGGTTGAGGCACTGTTTCTCGAGGCCAGCGCGGCGCGATTCGGAGAGCTCGATCCGCCGCTGCCCCGAGAGCTCGGGGCGGCGCTGGCGACTTCGGGAGTCGACCGCCTGTGGAGTCATCAGGCCGACGGCCTTCGCGCCGTGCGCGCCGGTCACGACGTCCTGATCACCACGCCGACCGCGAGCGGCAAGTCCCTGGTGTTCCACCTGCCGGTTCTGGAGGAGGCGGTTCTAGGCCTCCCGGGCCGGGCGCTGTTTCTCTATCCGCTCAAGGCGTTGGGGCAGGACCAGCGCATCAAGCTCGCTTCCCTGGGCGCCGCCGTGGGCTTGCCCGACGACGGCTCGCTCGCCGCGATCTACGACGGCGACACGTCGGAGCGAGAGCGCGCCCGGATCAAGCGCAAGTTCCCGCGCGTCGTGATCTCGAACCCCGACATGCTGCATCTGGGGATCCTGGGATCGTGGGGAAGCTGGGAGCCGTTTCTCAAAGACCTCAAGTGGATCGTTCTCGACGAGCTCCACACCTACCGAGGGATCTTCGGCAGCCACTTTCACCACGTGCTTCAGCGCCTGATCCGGCTGTGCCGCGTGAACGGCTCCAATCCGTCGATCGTAGCCTCGTCGGCGACCGCTGCCAACGCCGACGAGTTCGCCAGGACGTTGGCGAGTCGTGATTTCGACTGGATCCCGGAATCGGGTGCACCCCGGGAAGGGCGGCACTTTCTTCTGTTCAGACCGGATGCGAGCCCCTACACGCTCTCTCTCCAGCTGCTGCAGCGCTTCCTGAAGCAGGGATTGAAAACGATCGTCTTCACCAAGGCGCGCCGAGTGACCGAGCTTCTGTACTCATGGCTTCGCCAGCAGGACCGAGGACAGGCCGAGCGGGTCGCCAGCTACCGCTCGGGTTTCCTGCCGGAGGAGAGACGACGGATCGAACACGATCTAACCTCAGGAGCTCTCGACGGCGTGATCTCGACCTCCGCTCTCGAGATGGGAATCGATATCGGCGGCCTCGATGCCTGCATCCTGGTGGGCTATCCGGGCAGCGTCATGGCCACCTGGCAGCGCTCGGGCCGGGTCGGCCGGGGCGGCAAGGAGTCGGTGACCGCCATGGTGGCGCTTCCCGACGCGCTCGACCAGTACTTCCTGGAGCACCCCGGAGAGTTCTTGGGCCAGCCGTTCGAACGCTTGATCGTGGACCCGGTCAACGAGCCGGTGAGCCGGGCGCATCTGGTGTGCGCCGCGGCGGAGAAGCCTCTGGCCAAGAGCGCCGACGCCTCCTATCTCGAGGCACACGCGGCCACGCTGGGCGACCTGCTCCGTGAGGGACACCTGATCGAGGAGAAAGGTGGGGAAGAGCTCGGTGCACGCGTGGCGCGGCCGCACGGGAACGTCAGTCTGCGTGGAGGAGGATCCACCTCGGCGATCCTCGACGCCAGGAGCGGGCGCACGATCGGAACCGTCGATGGCGTGCGGGTGCTTCATGAGTGCCACCCCGGCGCGATCTACCTCCACTGGGGGCGGCAGTTCCTGGTGCGCGAGCTCGATCTCGACGCCTCCAAGGTTCATGCCGAGCAAGTTTCGGTCGACTACTACACAACGCCCCTGACGGAGAAGGACACCACCATTCTCGAGGTTCTGGCGGAGCGCAACGACGGCCCCCTCCAGGCATTCATGACCCGGGTGAAGGTAACCGAGCGGGTCACGGGGTTCGAGCGCCGACGCATTTTCGGTCAGGAGGCGATCGACCAACACGAGCTGGATCTACCGCCGGTGAGCTACGAAACCGCTGCACTGGTCTGGATCGCTCCTGGAGAGGTCGAGGAGGCCTTGCGCTCGCAAGAGCATCACTTCATGGGAGCTCTGCACGCCGCCGAGCACGCGGCCATATCGCTCATGCCGCTCCTGGCACTGTGCGACCGCAACGACATCGGCGGGATCTCGATACCGCTTCACCCTCAGCTTCGGACCGGCGCCGTGTTTGTCTACGACGGCCATCCCGGTGGCGTCGGCATCGCGCGGCGAGCCTTTGACGAGCTTCCGGACTTGCTCGGACGGGTGGTGGATCTCCTCGAGAGGTGCGAGTGCGAGGCGGGCTGTCCGTCGTGCGTCCAGTCGCCCAAGTGCGGGAACGGCAACCGACCCTTGGACAAAGAGGGTGCGGCGCGGTTCCTGCGTTACCTGCTGGGGAAGGAGGGGCTCGCTGTCGGGCCGAGGGGGGTGTCCCGCGTCGAGGTCGCGCCGGCCGAGGGCTTCGAGGAATCGGAGCTCCGGACACAGACCGAGAAGGCCCGACAGCGGAAGGAGCGGAGAAAGAGTCGCGTGTCCGAGTCTCTTGATGAAGTCCCGGCAGTGGCCAAACCGCCGGCGCCGAAATCGGTGCGCGTCGGCGCGGGCCTCTCGGTGATTCCGGTATCCAGACACCCCCGGCGCACCATGCTCTTCGATCTCGAGACCTACCGTTCGGCCAAAGAGGTCGGAGGGTGGAACAACGCTCACAAGATGAGAGTGGCCCTTGGTGCGGTCTGTCACCTCCAGGAGGGTCGTATCGAGGTCTTTCAGGAAGACGAGGTCCTGCAGCTCATCACGCTGCTCGACACGGCGGACGCGGTGATCGGTTACAACATCCTTCGGTTCGACTACCAGGTTCTCTCGGGGTACACGGGAATCGAGTATCACCGCAAGTGGCCCACCCTCGACCTCCTGGCGGATCTCCGAGCCGAGCATCAGGTCGGGCCGAAGATGGATGCACTGGCCCAGGCGACGCTCGGAACCGAGAAGAGCGCCGACGGGATGCAGTCACTGCAATGGGTCCAGGAGGGGCGACTCGATCTGGTCGAGGAGTACTGTCGCAAGGACGTCGAGATTCTTCGGGACCTCTACCTCTTCGGTCGCCGCATGGGATATGTGGTGCTGGCCGGCGACGGCGGCGAGCGGCGGCTGAGAGTCGACTGGTAGAGGGCCCGTGGCGGATGGACGGATTGAGTCGCACCGATGTCGCCTCTCTTCGCTCCCGAAGAGGCGACACCGGCGCGACACTATCGGTCCGGTGATCGCTCTTCGAGTGCCGGCCGTCGGTCAGACCGCGACCGCTTCGGTCGCCAGCACTCTTTCGACGCGCTCGAGCGCCCAGTCGAGCTCTTCTCTGGTGATCGTGAGCGGCGGCGCCAGGCGGATGACGTGTTCGTGGGTCTCCTTGCAGAGCAGACCGTCCTGCTTGAGCTGCTCGCAGAAACGACGAGCGCCGCCGGCTTCCGGGTGAAGCTCGATGCCGATCCAGAGCCCCCTGCCGCGGATCTCCCTGATGTAGGGCGAGTCGAGAGCACCCAGACTGCTCATCAGGTACTCACCCAGCTCGGCCGAGTTCTCGATCATGCCTTCCTCGACCAGGACGCGTATCGCGGTGCGCGCGACCGCGGCGGCCACGGGGTTGCCGCCGTAGGTGGAGCCGTGATCGCCGGGCCGGAACACCGCCATGACTTCGTCGTCGGCGAGTACGGCCGAGACCGGGTAGAGGCCGCCGGAAAGTGCCTTACCGATCGTCACCATGTCGGGCCGGATGCCTTCGTGCTCGTAGGCGAAGAGCCTGCCGGTGCGGCCCAGGCCGGATTGAATCTCGTCGGTGATGAGCAGGGCGTTGTGCTGGCTGCAGAGCTCGCGCAACGAGCGCAGGTGACCTTCGGGTGGCACGATGATGCCGCCTTCGCCTTGAATGGGCTCGATCAGGATCGCGACCACGTTCGGGTTCATCGCCTCGCGCACCGCGTCAGTATCGCCGTACGGAAGCAGCGTGAAGCCCGGTGCGAACGGGCCGAAGCTGTCTCGGTACTGGGCCGCGGAGGAGAAACCGACGATCGTCGTGGTGCGGCCGTGGAAGTTGTTGTCGAAGACGAGGATCTCGGCTCGCCCCTCGGGCACACCCTTGACCTTGTACCCCCACTTGCGCGCGGCCTTGATCGCTGTCTCGACGGCCTCGGCTCCGGTGTTCATCGGCAGCATCTTCTGAAAGCCGGTCAGTTCGCAGAGCTCCTTGTAGAGGGGCCCGAGTTGGTCATTGCGGAAGGCGCGGGAAGTCAGCGCCAGCTTTCGGCTCTGCCGAACCAGGGCGTCGACGATCTTCGGGTGACAGTGACCCTGATTGACGGCCGAGTACGAGGCCAGGAAGTCCATGTACTTGTTGCCTTCGACGTCCCACACCCAGATGCCTTCGCCGCGTGAGAGCATGACGTCGAGCGGGTGGTAGTTGTGGGCGCCGTACTGGTCTTCGAGCTCGATTAGAGCTTTTGCGTCACTCATCTCGGTTTCTCCCTTGTATGGGCACCGGTTGAGGTGCCTCGCGATTTGTAGCACAGAAGAGGGGTGTTTGAGCACCCCCTGATGTGCTGAAGCCTGACAGAGAGTCGGGTTCCGTGATCGCGGTCAGAGCCGGCTGCGACCTTGCCGGTGCGAAACCTCTCGGCTCGTGCGATCCGGCGGGCTCTTGGAGGGATCGTCTCGGGCGATTTGCGCGTCTCCTCGCGTTCGATTGCGATTTTGAGCCGCCTAGCCAAGTGCTCCGCTGCGGTGCGGGCAAATCGCTGCTCCTCGACTCACTCTTCCCTCGCCACGCCGGATCCTCGCACCGCCTCGAACGGCTTCACGCCGGCAAGGCCGAGACCGGCTCTTCGCAACGGCACGCTCGAGGAAAGGCCGACTCGGCAGGTAGCCGGCCAGGGGGCTCGCCGCAAGCGCCCGGCAATCCGGCACGAAGGCCACTAGCGGCTTGCGCGCAGCGGCGCGCAGGCGAGCGTCCGACCAGCGCAGTTTGAGAAGCCCGAGGCGGCCCCTGGCCGGCTGCTCTGCCGAGTCGGCCTCTGAGCGCAAACCGGGACGCTGTGGTAGATAAGCTTGATTGTGAAGGAGCGCGAATGACGGACGACAGCAGGACGGGCAAGAACGAGATCAGCAGCAGCCGACTGTGGGGCAAAGTCGCGGCGCGACCGGAGGAGGGCCGCTTTCTGGGCGGCCCCCAGAACCGGAGCTCGGAGATCGCTCGGGCGTTTCGAATCTTCTTCGAGTGCCTCAAGGGCTTTCGGGCGTTTCATTTCATGGGACCTTGCGTGACGGTGTTCGGGTCTGCGAGGTTCAAGGAGGACAACCGCTACTACGGCATGGCGCGCGAAACTGGCGAGCTACTGGCGAGGCGCGGTTTCGCGGTCATGACCGGCGGCGGGCCGGGCATCATGGAGGCCGCCAACCGCGGCGCCAAAGAGGGTGGCGGCCTCTCGGTTGGATGCAACATCGAGTTGCCTCACGAGCAGAGCTGCAACCCCTATCTGGATCGCTGGGTGGACTTTCGCTACTTCTTCGTGCGCAAGGTCATGATGGTCAAGTACTCCTACGCTTTCGTCCTTATGCCCGGCGGCTTCGGAACGATGGACGAGATCTTCGAGACCGCGACTCTTGTTCAGACGGGCAAGATCGAGAGGTTCCCCCTCGTGCTCATGGGTTCGGACTATTGGGGCGAACTGGTCGATTTCATGAAGGAGAGGATGGTGGTCGGGGGAACGATCTCGGCCACCGACGTCGATCGCTTCATGGTTACCGATTCGCCGGACGACGCGGTGGACCACATTCATCGGGTCGGCGTCGAGCGATTCGGCCTCGTCTGGCAACGGCAACCCAGGCCGCGCTGGGTGCTGGGCGAGAGAACGCTGGGTGCGACCGAAGCCTGGGAGCAGGCCCTCCAGGCACGCGCGCGTGACTAGTACTAACACTTGCCGATCATAAATCCTGTTACCCGCTAGCCGTAGGGGCGCGCTACGCTACGTGACCGTGCGCATGACCAGAAGCACCCGCGGCCAGGTCCTCTCCAGGTTCCAGGTCTTGGCTGCCGCGGTTCTGTTTT
>JAAENP010000408.1 GCA_024224155.1 bacterium | reverse complement strand
CGTATCTGCTCTTCATCAAGCGGCTCGACGAGCTGCACACGCTGAAGGAGCGCAAGGCCGCCCGCACCGGCAAGCCGATCGAGGAGCCGATCTGCGTATTCCGGGGGAAGCCGACCACCTGTTCCGACAGAAGCCGACCACCCTTCCGGATGAAGCCGACCAGCGATTCCGGTCGGAAGCCGACCAGTTGGCGGCTGCTTCCGGAACCGTGGTCGGCTTCGGCCGGAACCGGACTTGACCAGGGGCTGCGAGAAGGCGCTGGGTAGTCCTCACAACGGGTATCGTCACCTCCCATAACCAAGGAAGAGGAGGCGTCGATGCCAGCGAGGAGGCTACCGATGCGGAAGATGTACGAGATCCTGCGACTGCTGTGGGACCTGGGAGTAGGGGTGCGAGATACGGCTCGAGCCTGCTCGGTGTCGCACAGCACGGTTTTGGAGTACCAGCGTCGTGCGGAGGAGGCGGAGTTGTGCTGGGAACAGGTGAAAGAGATGGATTCGGGGACGCTGGGGCAGCGGCTGTTCCCACGGGAGTCGTCGGCGCCGAGTCGGCCGCTGCCGAAGTGGCCCACGATCTACCGAGAGCTGAAGCGGCCTGGTGTGACGCTTCAGCTGCTGTGGGAGGAGTACAAAGAGACGCACCCGGAGGGGTATCAGTACAGCCGGTTCTGCGAGCTGTACGGCGGGTGGCGCAAGAAGTTGGACCTGAGCATGCGCCAGGAGCACACGGCGGGGGAGAAACTGTTCGTGGACTACTGCGGTCAGACGGTGCCGGTGAAGGACCCGGCGACGGGCCAGATCCGTGCCGCGGAGATCTTCGTGGCGGTCTTGGGTGCGAGCAACTACAGCTACGCGGAGGCGACGTGGACGCAAGACCTGGAGAACTGGACCGGCTCGCACGTGAGGACGTTCGAATTCCTGGGTGGCGTGCCGTCGTTGGTGATCCCCGACAACCTGAAGAGCGGGGTGACCAGGGCTTGCCGTTACGAGCCGGATCTGAACCCGACGTATCAGGAGTTGGCGTCGCACTACGGCACGGCGGTGATCCCGGCGCGGGTGCGCAAGCCCAAGGACAAGGCGAAGGTGGAGGTGGGGGTGCAGGTGGTCGAGCGTTGGATCCTGGCGCGTCTGAGAAACCGTGAGTTCTTCTCCCTGAGCGAGCTCAACGCCGCCGTCCGTGAGCTGCTGGATCGCCTGAACTCTCGTCCGTTCAAGAAACTCGACGGCTGTCGTCGGTCGCATTTCGAGGCGCTGGACCAGCCGGCGTTGAAGCCGCTGCCGCGGGAGCGCTTCGAGTCTGCGGAGTGGCGTAAAGTGCGGGTGCGCCCGGATTACCATGTGGAGGTCGACGGTCACTTCTACAGCGTGCCGTACCAACTCGTCGGTCAGGAGATGGAGGTGCGTGTGACCGCGGCGGCGGTGGAGTGTCTGCACGGCGGCCAGCGAGTGGCGTGTCACGTGTACGGCGCCGAGCCGGGCAAGAGCACGACACTGCTGGAGCACATGCCGCGGGCGCACCGTCACTACGCGGAGTGGACACCCCAACGGCTGGTGACGTGGGCGCAGCAGACGGGTCCGTCGACCGCGGAGGTGGTCGAGGGGATCCTGACCTCGCGGGCACATCCGCACCAGGGGTTCCACTCGTGTCTGGGGCTGCGCCGCCTGGCTCAGCGCTATGGGCCGGATCGCTTGGAGGCGGCGTGCCTGCGGGCATTGCGGATCCGCGGGCTGTCGTACAAGAGTATTCGCTCGATTCTCGAGAGAGGCTTGGACCGACAAGATCCTCCGAGCGAGGCGCCGTCGCCGCCGCCGATCGAGCACGGTAACGTCCGAGGCGCCGCGTACTATCAGAGCTCGACGAGTTCTCAAGGGGGTGTGCCATGATGAGGCATCCGACGCTCGAACAGCTCCACGCTCTGCGCCTCACCGGCATGGCCAAGGCTTTCGAAGAGCAGCTGGAGACGACTGCCGCCGAGGATCTGCGCTTCGAGGATCGCCTGGCACTTCTGATCGATCGAGAAGTCACCGAAAGGAATTACCGCCGCATGCAGACGCGGCTGCGTAAAGCCAAACTGCGCCAGAAAAATGCCTGCGTCGAGGACGTCGACTTCCGCACTCGTCGGGGCCTGGATAAAGGCTTACTTCTGTCGCTCGGCTCTTGTGATTGGATCGCCCAGCACCGCAACGTCCTGATCACCGGCCCCACCGGCGTCGGGAAGACCTTTCTGGCCTGTGCTCTGGCGCAAAAAGCCTGCCGCGAGGGCTACACGGTCCAGTACCTGCGCCTGCCTCGCCTTCTCGAGGAACTGGTCTTGGCTCATGCCGATGGCCGTTATCCCAAGCTGATGGCCGGCTTCGCCCGCACCGAGCTGCTGGTGCTCGACGATTGGGGGCTCGCGCCGCTGACGGATGCTGACCGCCGAGAGCTGTTGGAGATCCTCGAGGACCGCCACGAGCTGCGCTCGACGTTGGTCACCAGCCAGCTGCCGGTCGACAAGTGGTATGACGCGATTGACCACCCGACGCTGGCGGACGCGATCCTGGATCGTCTCGTCCACAATGCCTACCCGATCGCCCTACAGGGAGAATCGATGCGCCGCAAGAAGGCCCGGGCGGCGAAGAAGGAGACGGCCGATCGCTAACCCAGGAACTGGCCACGCTGGCCACTCACCCAAGACGGGCTATGGAAGGTGCCGCGCCTGCCGGCCGGGGTGGGAAACCTGTGGAAGGCCGCAGACGCCCTCCCACAGGTTTCCCACCCCGGCCTTGGAAAGCTGGCCTCGAAGACTCGGCCACCTTCCCACAGGCACTTGGAAAGCTGGCCTCGAAGACTCGGCCACCTTCCCACACCTCCCACAGCCCCGACGACGACGAGTTGATATAGAGTCCAGATCAGACCCGGAGTCGGCACAAGCCGACCACTTGAACCCGAGGAGGACCCAGCACCGTCTCTCTCAGCCCCACTGGTCGCCATGCCCGGAATGGGTGGTCGGAATCGTCGGAATACGCATGAAGTGCCGTTTCACGAAATCTCGAAACCGTCCCTCACGCGTGAGGCGGCCCTCCGGAGAATCTCGGAAGGCTCTCTTGACCGTGAGGAGAGCGACCCGAGAAAGTCGGGAAGGTCTCCTCACGTGTGAGGAGGCCTTCTCGGACTCTCCGAATGGGCGCCTCACGCGTGAGGACGCCTTCTCGGATTCTCCGG
>JAAENP010000407.1 GCA_024224155.1 bacterium | reverse complement strand
GGCTGCCCTTCCGGGGCCGTCCCCTGGACGTAACTCCGCCGAGTGGCGCCGACGCGCAAGCGTGAACGCGCGAAGAACAGCCGCCTTCAGGCCGCCCAGTCGCGGAGTCGAACCGGTTGCCGCTTCGAGCCCCAGTCGCCCGGCACGGCTTCAAAGAGTCCAGAGACCCGAGTCTTGCAGCTCGCGCAGCGGCCCTCGTCATCGAGATTCCAGGCCGTCATCACATACCAGTCCCGCCCGATCAGCTTGATCCCACAGTTGTGACAATAGGTCGAGCCACCACTCTCGTCGTGGACGTTGCCGGTATAGACGTAGCGGAGGCCGTTGGTGAGAGCAATCCCACGAGCCCGCTTCAAGGTCGATGGCGGGGTCGGCGGCTTGTCCATCATCTTGAAGTCCGGATGGAAGGCCGAGAAGTGGAGGGGCACTTCGGGTCCGAGCTCACTGGCGACCCAGCGGGTCATCTCGTCGATCTCCGAATCCGAGTCGTTTTGACCCGGAATCAAGAGCGTCGTGATCTCCAACCAGACGTCGGTTTCGTGCCTGAGATAGACCAGGGTGTCGAGGGCCGTCTGCAGCTCACTGCCGCACACGGTCCGATAGAAGCTCTCGGTGAAGGCCTTGAGATCGACATTGGCCGCATCCATCGCAGCGAAGAACTCGCGTCGCGGCTCCGGGCAGATCTCGCCGGCAGTGACCGCGACGGTTCTGATGTCGCGCTCGCGACAGGCCGCGGCGACGTCGACGGCGTACTCGAGAAAGATGACCGGGTCATTGTAGGTGAACGCCACACTCCGGCAGCCCAGGCCTTCGGCCGCTCTAGCGATCACCTCGGGTGACGCCTCGTCGGCCAACGTATCGACCTCGCGTGACTTCGAGATGTCCCAGTTCTGACAGAACTTGCAGAACAGGTTGCAGCCAGCGGTACCGAAAGAGAGCACCGGCGTTCCCGGCAGAAAATGATTGAGCGGCTTCTTTTCGATCGGGTCGACGCAGAATCCGCTCGATCGACCGTAGGTCGCGAGCACCACGCCCCCGTCCTGACATCCACGCACGAAACACAAGCCTCTCTGGCCCTCCCGCAGCTTACAGAAGCGCGGGCAGAGGTCGCACTGCACCCGCCCATCCTCGAGCTCGTGCCAGTACTTGGTCGCGACGACGCTCGAGTCTCGCGGAATCGGTACGTCCATGACTATTCTCCTGCGAGGCCTGACTCCTACTAGAATCAACCGGACACGGCCACAGCGAATTCCAGTATGTCCAATGATACCAACGCGATCCGCGGCCTTATGTTGGACCTCGACGGGACGGTCTGGGAAGACGACCGGGTCTTCCCCGGCGTTCCCGAAGCGCTCGCGACCCTGCGTGCCAACGGAATGCCGATTCGGTTCACCACCAACACTACGCGCAAACCCCGCTCAGAGCTGGCAGCCAAGCTGACGGGCTTCGGTATCGCGACGCAGCTCGAAGAGATCCACACCGCGCCGTTGGCGGCAGTGTCCTGGCTGCGCCGGCGCGGGCTCTCGAGAGTCAGGCTATTGACGGCCGAAGAGACGTTCGAGGACTTCGCCGGTTTCGAGATAGTGACCGAGAAGCCGGAGGCGGTCGTCATCGGAGACCTGGCCGATCAATGGACCTTTGAGATCCTCAACGACGCCTTTCGCACCGTCTTGAGCGGAGCCGAGCTCGTCGCTCTGCAAAAGAACCGCTACTGGCGAAACGAGGGCGAGCTTGAGCTCGACGCCGGTCCCTTCATCGTCGCCCTCGAATACGCCACCGGCAGGAAGGCGACGGTGGTCGGCAAGCCCAACGTGGAGTTCTTCGAAACCGCTGGCGAGTCACTGCTACTTTCCGGCGAGCAAATAGCCGTCGTTGGCGACGATCTCTCGACTGATATCGCCGGCGCGCACAGTGCGGGTCTCGCAGCGATCGCAGTGCGAACGGGCAAGTTCAGGACAGAGGACGAGGAAGCGGCGGGGGGGGCAGCCACCGCCGTCCTCGATTCCCTCGCCGACCTGCCGGCCTGGCTCGGTCTCTAGCGAGAAGAGAGCGGCGGACCCAAAGCCCCATCCTCTGATGAAACAACTCCGCTCAGCCACAACCCCGGTGTCGACCCGTTCACCAGGCCCACCCAGGTCCTCATCGCACCGATCGAACAACCGAACTTGGTGTGACCGTTGCCGAGTCCCTGCGCCTCGATGATCTGTTCGCACGAGCAGCCGGCGGTGTCCTCGATGGTGAAGCTCAAGCCCGGACCGTTGCCGTTCGGAGGCGTGGTATCGAAAACGCCGTCGCCATCCACCAGAGCCCAGCGGTTGGTACCGAGGCTGCGTGTGGGCACTCCCTCAGGAATCGCCGTGCCGGGACAGACGTCCAGATCGAAGCCCACCCCGTCTCCGTCAAAATCCTTCATCAGGAACAACACCAGACCGTCGTGGTCCGAGGAGCGTAGCGGGAGGTTCCCGGGCGTAGCGTCGGAGAGAAGAGCGGCATAGGCGTCGGCGTTGCCCCTGCCGTACTCCGCGCCGCGCACGAGGGGCTCGAGCCCCACGGATGTGAGCGCGTGGTCGAGTACCTGAGCGTTGCCGCCGAAGACGAAGGAGTAACGCTCTTCGGCCGGCAGTCCGAGGACCTCGTCGAAGAGGTCGTTGTCGGGCAGGTCGGTGCAGTCTTCGGTGTCGCAGACCAGGTTGTCGTCGGGCACGAACTCGCCGGTCATGACGCCCACCGCGTCGACGTAGCCGTCGGTAAACTCGAAGGCGTTGAAGTCACCGGTGACTACCAGGTGAATGTCCGGGTCGGCCGCTTGCAGGGCCTCGACCGCTTCGGCGATCGACACCGCCTGCAGGAAGCGCTTCTTGCGAACTCGCACTCCCTCGACGGGATCCTCGATTGAGCCCAGCGACCGATTGTGGACCGCCATCACCGCGATCGGGAAAGAGCCGAGCTCGTGCTGGCAGCTGCCTTCGAGCAGCAGCGGCGGCCGGTCGTGGAGGATGTTCTGTTCGTTGGTCACCGGGTTGAGGAAGGTCACCTCCGGGTCCACCTGGGTGACGCTGTCGATCTGAATGTTCTGACGCGTCAGGAAGCCTACGTCGATGCCGCCAGGGTCGTTGCCCTCGATCAGATCTACGTTGTAGACGACGGTCGGATCGTCCAGCTTGATCTGGTCGGCCAGAGCCTGGAGTTCTACCTCGTCCTGAACCTCCTGCACCGCCAGGATGTCCGGCGAGCGCAGCACGTCGACGACGTAGGCCGAGAGCTTGGCGAAGCTGCTGTTCAGCCGGAAGAGATTCAACGATCCGACGGTGAATTCTCCCGGCTCTCGCTCGCGCACCGGGCTGAGGATCGTCGGCGCCGGCCCGAGCACAAGGGTTTTGGGCCAGATCTGGTAGTCGCCGAAGGAGAAAGCGAGCGGACCGATCGCGGACTCAACCGCCTGGGTGGCGAAGATGTCGGCGTCGGCAAGGCCAAGACCGTCCGGGTCGACCTCGAAGACTTCCTGGTTGCCATCCCACTCCGGTGGGCTGAGGAACGGGCTGGGAAACTCGATCCCCGGCTCGCGGAACGTCCGTGCGGAGCCGACGGTCACGGCTGTGTCGCCGAAGCCGTCGGTCGGGCCGGTCGCGATTCCATCGACCAACTCGACCAGCATGCCCTCCAAGCGCTCCATGTCCGGAGGATCGAAGGGACCCGGGGCGGGATTGAGGGCGTCGAGCAGGACCGGCGCCGGGGGCGTGGCACTGGAAGTCACGGTTACCGTCAAGCCGTCGTCGTCGATCTCGGTGAAGGAGAAGAACTCTCTCACCGTGCCGACCACGTCAACCAGGTCACCTTCAGCGACCACTGGTGGGTCATCGGTGAAGACGAAGATGCCGTTGGAGGTTGTGGCATCGAAGTCGTCCCGCGCCGCGGGCGTCTGCATGAAGAAACCCTCGTTGCTGACTCCGGTGACCACGTTGTCCCGGGTGATAACCGCCAGATCCTCGAACGGCGAGAAGGCGCCGCTGCCCTGAAGGTCGTAGATTTCGGGGGTGCCGTCGCAGTCGTTCACCGCCCCCGGCGTGCCGAGGTCGCCGTCGCCGAACGGCGTCGACGAGGTGCACCAGTTGGCGCCGACGTTGTTGTCGGCCCCGGGGATCAAGAGCGCCATTGACGCCCCGGTCGGGTCGGGGAAGGCGGCGCCGCCGTCGTAGTTAACCCGATCGATCTCGTTTCCGAGCGAGTCGATCAGGACGACCTCGTCGCCGCCGTTGCCGAGGAAGAAATCCGAGTACTGGTAGTCGACGTTGACCCCGCCGTTGGTCGCGAAGTTGGCGTTGTTGCCCAGAACCAGATAGCCGCCGGCCGGGACCAGGAGCGGTCCGCCGTTGTCGATGACGTGGCTGTCCGAGCCATCGTCCTCGAGGGCATAGCCGTTGAGGTTGATCGGCCTGCCGCTGGGGTTGAAGACCTCGAACCACTCGCCGTTGCTGTCCGATACCGCGTTCGGATTCTGGATGATCTCGTTGATCACCGGTAGCGGGCAATCGTTCGCCGCCCCCGGGGTGCCGAGGTCGCCGTCGCCGAACGGTATCCGTGAGGTGCACCAGTTGACACCGACGTTGTTGTCGCTCGTCGGGTTGCCGAGCGCCATCGAGGCTCCGGTCGGATCCGGGAAGGCGGACCCGCCGTCGTAGTCCACGCGGTCGACCTCGCTGAGGAAGGTGTCGAGGAGAATGACCTCGTCGTCGCCGTTGCCGAGAAAGAAACTCGAGTACTGGTAATCGACAACCACGCCGCCGTTGGCCGCGATGGTGTCGTCGCGCCCCAGCACCAGATAGCCACCCGCCGCGATCACCAGGGGACCACCGTTCACGATCACATGGCTGTCCGAGCCGTCGTCACGAAGAGTGAAGCCGTTGATGTCGATGGCATCGGCGGTCGGGTTGAAGAGCTCGAGCCACTCGCCGTTGGTGTCCGAGACCGCGTTCGGATGCTGGATGATCTCGTTGATCACCAGCTCGGGCACGACGACCACACAGTCGTTGGCCGCCCCCGGCGTGCCGAGGTCGCCATCGCCAAAAGGCGTGGATGCGGTGCACCAGTTGGCACCGACGTTGTTGTCGAGCGCCGGGTTGGCCAGCGCCATCGAAGCGCCGGTCGGATCCGGGAAGTCCGGACCGCCGTCGTACTCCACGCGGTCGACCTCTCGCGCCAGGGTGTCGACAAGGACGACTTCGTCATCACTGTTGGCGAGAGTAATCCCCGAGTACTCGTAGTCGACTGTGACGCCACCGTTGGCCGCGATGGTGTCGTCGCGCCCCAGCACCAGATAGCCACCCGCCGCGATCACCAGGGGACCGCCGTTCACGATCACATGGCTGTCCGAGCCGTCGTCACGAAGAGTGAAGCCGTTGATGTCGATGGCATCGGCGGTCGGGTTGAAGAGCTCGAGCCACTCGCCGTTGGTGTCCGAGACCGCGTTCGGATTCTGGATGATCTCGTTGATCACCAGCTCGGGCACCGAGACCACGCAGGTGTTCTGGGCTCCCGGTGTGGGAGCAAACTGCGCGTAGGTGTCGGTGTTGCGGGCCCCGCCCGAACCGTTCGGACAGCGCTGATTCGAGTCCGCCGTGCTGTTGCCGCCGCCCCCTTCGTTGACCTGGGGCTGGCCGGCGTTGAGCAACGCTAGCAGTCCGGCGTCGTCACTGTCGTTGGTGTCGTAGACAATCGCGTCGATCAGATTCGTGGTCGTCACCGGCGTGTCGTTCGGAAAATCCGTGGCATCGCCCGTCAGCAGGGCCACCGCATCGGCACCGTTCTGGATCAGGTTCGTGTCCGGAGACACGTCCAGGTCGCAGTTGGGCGTGTTCGCCGCATTTCCGCAGAGAACGAAATAGCCCGAGCCGTCCGTGGCCTGACCGTCGAGGTCGAACGACAGATACGACGCGTCGTCGCTGCCGTTGAACAACACCAGAACCAGTCCGCTCAGATCCGTGTTGCCGACTCCACCGTCGTAGAGCTCGACGAACTCGGCGCTATCGGTCGACACCTGGTCCGCATCCACCTCATTGATTAGGACCTGGGCCGAAAGCGGCCCGGCCACAGCCAGGAGCACCCCGGCGATTGTCAACACAGCTGAACGGGCAAAACGCTTAGAACAGGTCTTCGAAGTCTGCACGGTTAACTCCTCCAAGAGATTCACTATTCACTCAACCCGAGGGCTTGAATTGCTCGCGCGCAGCGCAATAGCACCACGGAAACGAACTTCCTTCGGACGAGTAGCAAGAATATACGTGATCTCGCAGAGATCAAATAGACGTCCGTCGATATGTCCGGCCAGCGTGGTATCGAAGCGCTAGCCCGCGGCCTTGCCGGCCGCCAGGCGGGCCACCATGCCGCGAAGAGCTCTCTGGGTCTCGTCGCTGAACCAGCGCTTGACCAGGGCCTCGAGAGCGCTCTCAGGCACCTCCCGGAAGTCGTCGATGAGCTGCCTGCGGGCATTGGCTCGGGTCCCCAACATGGCTTTCCTAGGCAGTGCCAGGATCGATCCGCACCACTCGATCGCCCGGGGCACGACCTCTTCCACCGGAAGCAACTCGTCGACCAGATTGATCGAATGCGCTTCGGCGGCGTCGATCATGAGGCCCGCCATCCCGATCCGGGCCGCATGGCGCCGGCCGACCAAGCCAGCGATCGCTCTCTGGAAGATCACCGGCAGCACGATCCCGACCTGGACTTCGTTGAACCCGATCTTGAACGGACCCTCGGCCATCACCCGATAGTCGAAGAACAGAGAGAGCACCGCGCCGCCGGCCGGGCTGTGGCCGGTGAGAGCTCCGGCGATCGGCACCGGGCAGGTCGCCAGACTTCCGAGCAGCCTCAAGAACCGCCGCCAAGCGTCGCTGATGCCGTCGCGATCGAGGGTGAGCAGATACGGAACGTCGAGGCCGGCCGAGAACATCCCCGGGCGGCCCGAGAGCACCAGGGCTTCGGCTCCGTCGGGCTCGGCGCTTTCGACCGCGAAGCGAATACTGTCCATGAGCTCGGGTGAGAGCGCATTCGCCGGCGGGCGGTTCAATCGCAACTCGCGAACCGAGTCGTGGTCGAGGATTTCGAGCAGCTGATCGGTCAACGTCTATCTTCCTGAGAAAAAGGCCGCCCGGGCTGGGCGGCCTTTGGAGAAGTTGGCTCCTGGGGAGGGATTCGAACCCCCGACCAGTCGGTTAACAGCCGACCGCTCTACCACTGAGCTACCCAGGAAAACGGGCCTTTCAGGCGGCGAGGATCTTAGGCCTCGCCCTTTTCTTTGTCAATCTAGCGCAATCGGACGAATCGGCTTCGACTAAGCCGAATTGTCCAAGAACGGTTTGAGCTGAGCCGACCGGCTCGGATGCCGGAGCTTCCTGAGCGCCTTCGACTCGATCTGCCGGATCCGCTCGCGGGTCACGTTAAACGACTTTCCCACTTCCTCGAGTGTGTGCTCGGTGCCCTCGCCGACACCGAATCGCATCCGCAACACCAGTTCCTCGCGCGGCGTCAAACTCTGCAGCACCCCCGCGGTCTGGTCGGTCAGGTTGTTGGAGATAACCGACTCCACCGGAGATATCGCCGCGCCGTCCTCAATGAAGTCACCGAGGTGTGAATCCTCCTCCTCTCCGATCGGGGTCTCGAGAGAGATCGGCTCCTGAGCGATCTTCATGATCTTGCGGACCTTGGAAGCCGACAGGTCCATGCGCTCGCCGATCTCCGCGGCGGTCGGCTCTCTGCCCAGCTCCTGGACCAACGATCGGCTGGTGCGCGTTAGCTTGTTGATGGTCTCGATCATGTGAACCGGGATACGAATGGTTCGCGCCTGATCGGCGATCGCCCGGGTTATGGCCTGGCGGATCCACCAGGTGGCATAGGTCGAGAAT
>JAAENP010000406.1 GCA_024224155.1 bacterium | reverse complement strand
CCTGGTGCTGTACTTCGCGGGTGAGCTGGATCGCACCGACCCGGACAAGGCGGGTGCCCTGCTGGCGGACGTCGAGCACCTCTTCACCGTTCACTCCGGAGCTACACCCGCCCCGTAGCCGCTCCAGCGGTCTGGGACTCGGCCAGAACGACCCGATTCCTCCCCTGCCGCCGCGCACTGTCGAGCGCATCCAGCGCCGCTTGCCGAAGGGCCGAGCAGTCTTCGTACCCGGGCAAGGCCGCCACACCACAGCTGAACGTAGGAAAGTAGGCGGCATTGTGCGAGTACTCGCGGATCTCCGCGTACAGGCCGCGGATCCCATCGAGGACCTTGACCGCGTTCTGGCCGCTGGTTGCCGGCATCACGACCGCGATCTCGTCACCGCCATAGCGGCTGAGCACGTCGCTCCGCCTCAGCCGCTGCTTCAGCAATCCCGCCAGGTTCGTCAGCGCAGAATCGCCGCTCAGGTGCCCGTAGGTCTCGTTGATGGCGTGCAGATGGTCTATGTCGATCACGGCGAACGCCAACTGGCTGTTGGCGGCGAGGGCCCGGTCCACCTCCAGCACGAGCCTGGCCAGGAAACTGGTATGGCTGAGCAATCCGGTGAGACTGTCGGTGGAGACGAAGCGTTTCAAGGCGCGGGCCCGCTGCACGTGGTTGCTCACCGACGAGATGAGCACGTCCGAGGAGACCGGTGTCACCAGAACGTCGTCGGCCTCGACCCGCATCGCCTCGACCTGCTCGCCCAGGCCGCTCTCGGCCGACAACAGGATGATCGGTATCTCCATGTAGGCGTCCTGCTGGCGGATGACGGCCGCCAGCTGAAAACCGCTGATCCCGGCCAGCGACAGACTGATCATGATCAGATCGGGCCTGGCTTCCACCAACGATTCCCAGAGCTTCATCGGGTCCTGCACCAAAGTGGTGGTCATGCCCGCGCCCTGCAGAGTGAGCGAGTGCTCGAGGCTCGCCGAGTAGTCCTCCTCGACGATAAGAACCCGATAGGGCTCCGACAACGGACCCTGGAGCTGGACCTCGAGCTTGTCGATCAACTTGCGAGCTTCGAGCGGCTTGACCAGATACGCGTCGCCGCCGGAGCGCACCGCCTCGAGCCGGGACTCGAAGTCGGTGCGCGAGGCGAGAACGAACACGGGGACCGGGCCGTCCCGCTTTTGCCGGAGCGCGTTCACCCAGGCGGCGTCCACCATGCGCTCCTCGAAGGGCTCGGCATCCAAAACGATGGCGGCGGGTCGCGACTGATCCAAGTGCCGCTCGAGCTCTTCGAGATCGGGGACCCTGCGCACCAGAAAACCGAAGCAGCCGAGCTCGAAGCCCAGGTCGGCCGCGAGTTGACCATCGCCGCTGATCAGGAAAATCACCCGGCTGGCCCTCTCGTGGGCGATGGCCAGGTCCAGGGTCGAGGAATCCAGGATCTCTACCTCGCCGGCACCGGCAAACTCGAGGCATGCCTGTTTGAGGTCCATCACCCCCTGCTCGATCCTCGCTGCCTGCTCGGGAGTGAGCGCCTCAGGCCTGACGATAACGCCCTTCAGGAGAAGCTCCAGTCGTCGCGCGGCGTCCCCCAGCGAGGCAAAGCCGAAGCTGCCGCTCGAGCTCGCCAGGCTGCGGATCTTCAACTGCAGAGACTGGAGCGCGGCCGCGGGCCTCTCCTCCTCGAGCAAGCTGTGCCAGTCCTTGCCAATCTGCTTGATCCGATTCGGAAGCTGTTCGGCGAAGGCTTCCTGAAGCACCCGCAGGCGCTGGCGAGTCTTCGTGTCGCCGTTCTCACGCTCCGCCATGGTTCAACCTGGGCAACTCGACCACGCTCTATCGTAGGCCGAACCGGTCCGGATCCACAACCAGGATGGTGCCAGGCCGCTGCTCGCTACTTCGGCGGGCAGATCTCCGGCACCTCAGTCAGGGGTGAGGTGCGCAGCAGGCGGTGGTGCCCCAGTTCGTCGCTCACGGGGCTCGCGGTGTCGAAGGGAACCGCGCTCATGGACAGCGTCGATGCGGCGAAGCCTCCCGTGAAGTCCTGCGGATTGTCTTCGCCGACGGGGCTGCCGACCAAGCCACCGGCGGCCGCCGCAACCCGCGGTTTGTCGAGGCGAGAGATGTGCTCGCGGAAGTTTCTGATCTGGGGCAGGTTCTCGACGACCAGCACACTGAGTGGAGAGTCCAGCGGCAGGCCGAGGTTTGCCAGGAGCTGGAGGACTTCGTTCTGGCTCCACACGACGGTTCCGTACTTGGTCGCGTCTTTGTTCGTGATGCTGAAGTCGGCCAGCTTCAGGACGTTGATCGCGTTGGCCGCGTTGATCTCGTACTTGAAGTTCTCGAATGCGATGGAACTGAGTACCTTCAGCTGGTCGTCGGAGTATTTCTCCAGGACATCGACGTCTTTCTCCGTCTCGACCTGCAGGCGCCAGTCGAGCCGGCGATCGTCGAGCAGGATGTTCCGGAAAGCCTTCTTGTCCGCCTGCCTGACCTGGGCATAGAGCAACGCCCAAAGCTCGGTACGGGGCGGATCGGCCGTGACGTTCTTGCCGCCGTGGACGGCGACCGCGTAGGGGGCTGAGACCCACAGTTTCTCGTCGTCCCGATTGGGCATGCAGGTGAGGGTCGGAGCCGGATGCTGGAGGCCGGTGGCGCGCAGGGGGCGGCCGTAGCGGCCCTGGGCGGTGGTCCAGACCATGTCCTCGGAATCGGGATCCCGAAAGTGGCCGAGGCGAAACTCGTAGGTGAAGAACCCGAACATCTCGTCGGCTTCGGCGTGCAGGCCCGGAGGCAAGGGCAGAAGATAGTGACGATCGCTCGAGGTGCTCTTTTCCATGCGTTGCATGGCCCGGAGGCCCACCAGGTCATTGGTAGCGCCTTCGGTGACCACTCGAATGTATTCGGGGTCAATGGGCAGTACCGGCTCTTCGGGGGCGCGCAGCAACTCGGGGTCGTTGTTGCTCAAGAGCTGGTCCGGCGCCGTCGCCAGGACCCGGGCAAAGAAGGCGTCCTGCCCGTCTTGCACCGGTTCTTCGAACTCGATCCACAGGTGACGCTTGCGGATCTCACTCGCGGAGTACTCTTCATTGTGAACGTAGGGCGAGAGGGCGATCCCCGCCGAAACGATTCTCGGCACCTGCGCGGGTGGCGTCGTGATCGGTAGCCGCAGGTTCAGGACCTTCTCCGGATCCTCTTGCTGAGCATGATCGTCTTTGAAGTCGACTTCGAGCGTGTACTCGAGCTCGATGGTGTCGGGAAACTCCGGCTTCGTGGGGTCGTTCGGATCCACTTTCTTGGGCTCGACCGCATCGATGAAGACGATGCGAGAGGCGTGGCGCTCGGGATCGTGGAGAGCCTCGAAGGAGGCGGTGCGCACCATTTCGACATCGCCGGCCACCACTTTGTCTTCCACCGGGTGATTGTCATGAGAGAACTTCTTCGTGCGCTTGATGACGAAACTGCGATTCTCCAGGGCATCCCACATCCAGTCGCGGTCGATCTCGAAGCTGATGCAGCAGAGCCAGTGGTTGATCAGGTCGCCCTTGGAGGCGAAGGTGAGCGAAGACCCGTCGGGGGCGAGAGTGTGCCGTATGCGGCTGGAACAGCCGAAGACGACCCGCTCGCCCTTCTCGGCGCTCAAGGTCAGCTTGCTGGCGGCGACCTCGAGCTGGTCGGCGAGCTGCTGCACGTTGTCGCGCTGAGTGGAGTTCTTCTTGCCCAGGAGCAGAGTCTTGAGCTTGCCGTCCACGGCGGTCACCACATCCGGCTGCATGAAGATGCCCTGGACCGTGGGAACGCCGGCCTTCTTGACGAGCAGGTTGGTTTCGTCCGTCGAGGGGGCGTAGGCCATGACTTGGAAGGTCTCGCCGAAGCGGTTGTCCAGAAGCTTGTTACCCACATCGATGACGCCGTAGTAGTGGGCGTTGTTGTCCTTGTCCTCGCACACCGCGCGGATCGCCAGGCGCGCCGTACGGCCAGTTGGCAGAACCAGCTCGGTCAGGTCATCGATGTCATCCGGCAGGTTGAGATCATTGACCAGATCGACCTCGTCGCCGGTGTGGAGCACCTTGACGTCGCGATACTCGATGGGGACGTTAAGCACCGCCTCGTAGTCGTCGTCGCCGTTGATCGCGGGGAAGGCCCGGGTCGT
>JAAENP010000405.1 GCA_024224155.1 bacterium | reverse complement strand
TCAATATCAATGTCGCGATTGCGACCACCGGTTCTGGGTGTACCACGGCTGCCGCAATCGCGCCTGTCCCGCCTGTCATGGCCGCCAGATGCGTGATTGGCTTGCGGCCAGGCAGGCGGAACTCCTACCCCAAGTTGCGCAGTTCGGACCGAAAATAGAAAATCTTCGCCAAGCCCTCCCCGCCTGCCGTGACGTGAGAGGCGGTTTTTCTCACCGATCGCATTGCGGATTGCGATGTAGTCAAAACCTACCCCCTTGAACCCGGTCTTCCATCCTGGGAACTTGGTGGATGCCATGGAGGGCGCGCTGATGTTCCTGAAACGGATTCGTGTTGCTGGGAATGGCAAACGCCGCACCTACTGGGCGTTGGTCAAATCGGTTCGCACCGCTCGCGGCCCCCGACACCAAGTGGTTGCCTACCTGGGGGAATTACAGGGGTCAGAACGAGCGGGGTGGGCCCACGTGGCCCGCATTCTGGACCATCGACCGGAGCCCGTGCTTCCGCTTTTTGACGGGCCCGCATCCCCGGAGCCGGTTCCCGAGAAAGTTGAAGTTCGGGTTCGGGGGGCCCGCGTGGAACGGACCCGCGATTTCGGCGATGTCTATCTTGGTTTGACGCTTTGGCGGGCCTTGGGACTGGACGATCTTCTCGAACGTCTGATTCCCCGGGGTCGGGAGGAGGTTCCCTGGTCGGTAGTAGCGACCATCTTGACCTTGGGGCGGTTCTGCGAGCCGTCGAGTGAGCTCCATATCGCGGACACTTGGTACGAACGGACCGCCCTGGATGATCTGCTCGGCGTTTCGGCAAACGAGGTCAACAAGGATCGGCTCTACCGGGCCCACACCCGTGTCTTGCCGCACAAGGAGGCGATCGAGAAGCATCTCAAGGAGCGGTTTACGACGCTGTTCGATGCCCAGTTTGATCTGATGTTCTACGACATCACCTCGACCTACTTCGAAGGTGAAGCCAAGGCCAATCCCCAAGCGAAGCGGGGCTATTCCCGTGACAAACGGCCGGATTGCAAGCAAGTGTGCATCGGTCTGGTGGTCACGCGTGAAGGGCTGCCGGTGGCGTACGAAGTGTTCGATGGCAACCGGAACGACGCGACGACGCTGGAGGAGATCGTGGCGACGATGGAGAAGCGGTATGGCCAGGCCCGGCGAATCTGGGTGATGGATCGGGGTATGGTCCACGAGGAGAACCTGGCTTACCTGCGTGATCGGGGCGGCCAATACATCGTGGGCACGCCGAAGTCGATGCTGCGTTCGTATGAGCAGGCGCTGGTGGACCAGGGTTGGACGGAGGTCCAGGAAGGCGTCGAAGTCAAGTTGTGTTCAGGCCCCGAAGGTGAGGAAACCTTCATTCTGTGCCGCAGTGCCGCCCGTCGCGAGAAAGAGAAGGCGATGCATGCCCGCTTCGAGAAACGCATTGAAGATGCTCTCACCAAGCTTGCCGGCCGTCTCGATCGGGCGAAGAAAAAGCCTGACCGCAGCCAGGTCGAACGGCAGATCGGTCGAATTCTGGGCCGGAACTCGCGGGCGGCCGGCCTCTTCGACGTGAAGGTGGCCGAGATCGAACGGGCGGGCGTCAAAGGGCACCTCGAGGTCACCTGGACCAAGCGTGCCGCGTGGCGTCAGTGGGCCGAGTTGAGCGAGGGGTGTTACCTGCTGCGAACCAACCTCACGGACTGGACGGCCGAAGCCCTGTGGCTGACGTACATCCAACTGACTCAGGCCGAGGCGGCATTCCGTACGCACAAGAGCGAGCTGCACCTGCGTCCGATCTGGCACCACTACGAAGAGCACGTGCAGGCCCACATCCTGTTCTCGTTCCTGGCCTACGTGATCTGGAAGACCCTGGAGCAATGGATGTCTCGATCCGGCTTAGGCAACGGTCCTCGGCCGGTGATCGAGGAACTGGCCCGGATCAAGACCAACGACGTGGTGCTGCCGACCTCGACGGGCCGGGCGATCCGGATCCGTTGCGTGACGACGCCCGATGAGTCCCAGCGGATCCTTATGAACCACCTGGGGCTGAAGCTTCCTTCCCGTCTGGGCGAGCCCCAGTGGCAGGGATTGGGCGTGCGGATGTAGTCAAAACTTTCGCCGAAAATCGGCCCTGGCGCTATCGCGAGGGCCGCTCGACTCGCTGAACTGCGCAACTTGGGCTAGGGGCCCCAGGCCAGGTGACGCATGTATGTAGGCCTCGCGGCCAGGGGACCCAAACCCTGATATGAGTTGATATTCTGTGTATACGCTCGCCCGACCGATCTCCTGCCGGCGCGGTGGCACATGTTATCGGATGTTGGGCAGGGCGAATTGACGTGCGGAGGTCCGTGCGCCGCGATTCGGTCCTGCGACGCGGTTTGCCTCTTCGGGCAAGGTCTATAGAATGCCGCGGTCAAACCCTTCCGGAGGCGAGCCATGAGAGCTGTGACGGTGCTGATGTTGTGTTCGCGGTCGGCGAGTTTAAGGAGACATAC
>JAAENP010000404.1 GCA_024224155.1 bacterium | reverse complement strand
CGGGAGGTCCTGATGCGAGTCGGCCAACTCGCCCACTGCCACCCCCGCGTCGTGGAGCTCGACATCAACCCGTTCGTCGCCTCCCCGGATCGGGACGGCGCCGTCGCCCTCGACGTCCGCATCCGGGTAGAACGCGAGGCGGCTCGCCGGCGGAACGAGTCCTGAGGGTCGCGAGCGCCCCGGCACGCGCGGGCGTCGACGTCCGAGAAGGGCGACATATCGGACGTGATGTGTCAGCGTGTTCTAGTCGTTACTCGAGCCTGGCCGCCGTGGCGCGAGCGCAAGCTCGCGGCCGGCGATTGCGTCTTTTCCTTTCAGGGTGGAGACGGTCGCGGCGGCATCGAGCGCTCAGGTCTATCGCCGACGCCGTCCCGAACGCACGGTCCTCTACCGGGCCCTCGCCCATCACTTCGAGCACTTCGTCCAGGTCTACGAGGAGCGCTTTCCAGCTCGCCGACGCCGCGGCTCAGCAGGAGCGAGACGGCGAGGCCGAGATTGGCACCGTCGAAAAACTCGTTCGCCGGATCCAACTCGTTCTGGGCGATCTTCAACGCCTCCCGGAGGGCCATGCGCAGGCTCTCCTCGTCCCAGTCGGCGAAACGCTCCGCCCCGAGAACCTCCCCGATGGGCAGCCATTCGAAGAGCTGGAAGTCGATGTCTCGCAGGTCGACCTGGTAGGTCATGCCGTTTCCTCTCTGTCTGATTGATCCTTCTGGTTGGCGGGCACCCCAAGAGCTTTTCAGAGATTCGAGGCGGGATCGAGGGTCGTGACCCGGGGGGTTGACATGCAGAGTTAACTGTATATAGAGTATATACACACCATGAACGCCCTACTCCTCAACCTCACTGACCTCTCGTCGGAGCCGCTCCACGGCCAGATCTCGCGCCAGATTCGGGCCCGGATCCTGGCGCACGAGCTGACCGACGAGCAGCCGCTGCCCTCGATCCGGGTCCTGGCGCGGGAGCAGAAGGTGAGCGTGATCACGGTGAAGCGGGCCTACGAGGACCTGGAGCGCGAGAGTCTGATTCGCTCGCGGCGAGGCAAGGGCTTCTTCGTCTCGGCCATCTCCCGGGAGACCAAGCAGGCGATGGCCGAGGAGCGTCTGGCGGCGGCCCTGTCCAGCCTGTTGGACGAGGCGCTGGCCGAGGGCCTGAGCCGGCAGCGGATCGGCGAGGTGTTTCGCAATCTCCTCGAGGAGCGGAGGTAATCCAAGATGAGCACCAACGGTCTGGCGATCTCGCTTTTTGGCCTCGAGAAGAGGTACCCGGGCTTTACCCTCGGGCCCCTGGACCTCGCCATCGAGCCCGGGACCGTGGTCGGCCTGGTGGGTCCCAACGGGGCCGGCAAGACGACGACGCTCAACTGCATCACCGGCCTGGTGGCTGCCGATGGCGGCGCCTCGGAGGTCTTCGGGCGCTTCAACGACCCCGACGACGCGACCTGGAAGCGTGACGTCGGCTACGTCGGCGAGGAGCACGGCTTCTACGGGCGGTGGACGGCGGAAAAGAACCTGCGCGCCATCGGTCGCCTGCAGCCCGGCTGGTCGGAGTCCAGGGTCCGACGCCTGGTCGAGCGTTTCGAGCTGCCGCTGGCGACGAAGGCCGCGGACCTGTCCAAAGGCAACCGTACGAAGCTGGCGTTGGTCGCGGCGCTGGGCCACGGCCCGCGGCTGCTGCTCCTGGACGAGCCGACCTCGGGGCTCGACCCGGTGGTCCGGACAGAGGTGCTCGACGTGCTGTGGGAGGTCCTCGAGGACGGCGAGGCCGCCATCCTCTACTCCACCCACGTGCTGTCCGACATCAGCCGGCTGGCCGACGAGCTGGTCTTCCTGCGCGACGGACAGATCCTGCAACGCAGTGACACCGAGGCGCTTTCGGAGGCCTGGCGGAGGATCTCCTTCCGGCTCGACGACGACGTCGCCCTCGCGGGCACCGTCCGCCAGCAGCGCGTCGGCACGAATCATCAGGCGATCAGCTCGGACCACCTGTCGACGGTGCGGCAGCTCCGCGAGCTCGGGGCCGAGAACATCGAAGAGTCGAGAATGAGCATCGACGAGATCGTCGTCGAGATCCTGAAAGGCAATCGCCATGTGGAAACTCGTTAGATTGAGCCTCGGCTACCACCTCAAGGCGCTGCTGCTGGCGTGGCTCGTCGCGATCCTGCTCTCCGAGATCGGTCTGTTGATTCTGGCCATCGTCAGCGTCTACCTGGTCTCGGCCGAAGACAAGGAGCGGCGCCTGCTGCTCCACCTGCCGCTGCCCGTGACCCGTCTTCAGGTCGGCTGGGCGCGGGTCGTCTTTCCCGCCATGGTCTTCCTCCCGGGCGCCCTGCTCGCCGTCCTCTTCGCGTCGGGCGTCCTGGCCGTGGTCTTCCCCTCGGGGATACCCGGCAGCGGTGGCGTGACGGTCGCGGAGGCCATCTGGGACGAGCTCGTGGTCGTGGCCGTCCTGATGTTCTTCACACAGCTTCTGCTGATGCTCGCCGAGCTCAACGGCTGGGCAAGCGGCCGCGGCCTGCCGCGGCTGCTGATGGCCTTCCTCACCCTGCTGGCGGTGCTGGCGCTCACGCTCATCGCCTGGATCCTGCTGGCGACGTTCGGCAGCTATCCGATAGTCATCCTGGGGACCGTGGGTCTGGCCGTGGTTCTCATGGGCCTCACCGTCTACCTGTTCGAGCGGCGGCCGAGCTTCGCCAGCGCGTGACTCCTGGAAGAACGCCGGAACTGCAGGGACCGCGCACGGACGGCCACCTTCGCTTAGGATCGAACCGATGGAGGTTCGATGAGCGTCGGCCTGTCGATCGCCGCCGCTCTGCTGGCGGCAATCGCCCTGGCCCACTCCGTGCTGGGCGAGCGCTACATCCTCGTGCGCCTCTTTCGGCGTGGCCCGCTGCCCAAGCTGTTCGGCAGCGACTGGTTCACCCGCCGCACCCTGCGGTTCGCCTGGCACCTCACCTCCGTGGCCTGGCTCGGCTTCGCGGCGTTGCTGCTCTTCCTCGCCGGGGGAGCGCCACCCGGTCGCGAGGTGGTCCTGGGCGTGGTGGCCCTCACCTTCCTCGCGACGGGTGTCATCGCCCTGGTTGCCTCGCGCGGCAAGCACTTCGCTTGGCCGGTGTTCCTGGCCATCTGAACGAATGGCGAGGAGGCTCGTCGCATTCTGCCTGGCCACGACCTCGCCTGGGCGTGCGCTGATACGCCCCCGATGGGCCCACCGCCCGCCTCGGCATCAGCGCAAGGGCCGCCGGCTGGCGGCGACGAGTTCAAGGCCGCCGGAATGTTCGCCGTCTCGCGCCATGAAGGGCAACCGGACGTTCGATGATCAGAGTAGAGCGCATAACGTCCGATATGTCGCCCTTATCGGACCGATTTGTCAGTCGTTCAAGGGGCCTTGGCTCGCGGGTACCTATGCGGTACCTGGGGGAAAAGCGAGCGCTGTCCAAGGAGCGAGTGGAGCCTGGTTCAACGGACTCTTCTCGGGCTTGGCCTTGATTGAGCCCCCTTGATTGTCAGTCAAACGGGGCTTTGTGCAGGGCGGGCCTTCGCTTGAAGCCTACTCCCAAACAAGGCCGGCGGCGAGGTCCTGTGATCTGGCCACCGACTTCGCGCATTCAGCGAACGAGTCGATAGCTAGCCCCCCCGACTGATGACAACGAGAGTGATGTCGTCCGCCAGGGGTTGATCGGCGGTGTGCCGCTCAAAGGCGGCGAGGATGCGGTCGTGGATCTCCACGGCGCTACCGCCGGCGGTCGCCAGCTGGCGAATCCTGTCGAAGCCGAAGGCCTCCTCGTCCGGCCCCGCCACCGCCTCCGCCACGCCGTCGGTGAAGAGGATCAGCCGGTCGCCCTGCTCCAGGATGTTGCTGGCCGCCGACGGCCTGGCGCGCTCGTGTATCCCCAGCGGCAGCGCCCCCTCTCCCAGCTCCTCAATCCCGCCCGCGGCGCGCAGCAGCAGGGGAAAGGGCTGTCCGGCGCAGATGAAGTCGAGACGCCCCGACCCGGGTTCGAGCAGCCCGTAGAAGATCGCCATAAATGCCCGGCGGCCGCCGGCGCGGTGCAGGGCCCGGTTGAGCTGCTCGGCCACCTGCTGCGGTTCGGGGTCCGAATCGACGGCGGCCTTGAGGGTGGCGCTGGCGATGGCCATCAGCAACCCGGCCGCCATCCCGTGTCCGCTGGCATCGCCCACCACGATGGCGGTCCGGCCCTCGGAGGCGGGAAGGAAATCGTGGTAGTCGCCGCCCACCTCGTTGGCGGTGCGCCAGGAGGTGGCCACGCCGTACCCTTCGATCATCGGCGGCTCGGCGGGTAGCAGGTCCCGCTGCAGGTCGCGGGCGATCTCCAGCTCGTCCCGCAGGGCGACCCGCTCCACCAGCTCCATGAGCAGCAGGAAGAACAGGCCGGCACAGGCGATGAGCGACCAGGGCGTTGGGTTCACACCGGCCGCCACCAGGCAGAGGATGAAGAGCCACCGCCGGCCCGGGGTGAGCTGACCGGCCACCCCGGCGAACACGACCCGGATGCGGTGAAAGAGCTTCCCCACGACTCCCTCCGGCTCCTCGCGGAAGCGCCCGTCCCGGTCCAGCACCGCGTAGGCCCGCCGGGCATCCCGGTGGAAGATGTCCAGCACCTCCGGCCTGCGCCGCGGTGAGACGCCCTCGTCGGCCAGGGGACCCATGCCGAGCTCGCCGACCAGTAGCAGGGCGAGTCTCCTCAGGGCGGCGAGAGCGAGGATCACCAGGAAGACGAGCAGCAGGATGCGGATGGCCAGTGCGAGGGGCTCCTCCAGGGTCTCCACGCGAGGCCAGAAGTCTCGCAGCCAGGCGTGGGTGGCGGTCCACTCCCGGTTGGGGCCGACGATCGACGGACCGCTCAGCAGCCGGTAGAGCACGGCCACCCCCAGCACGCGGACGGCCAGGTCGAGCCAGCGCAGGGCCAGGCTCCACCGCCCCCGCCCGATGAGGGCCAGGTGGAGGAGCAGGGCGGCGCTCCACCAGAGGTTGAGCCAGGGCAGGTAGGCGGTGTAGCCGGGTGCCAGGATGGGGAGAAATCGCCACTCGAAGGTATCTCCGCCCATGCCGATCCAGACCCCCACCCACTGGGGAAAGAAATTGACCAGCAGGAGCAGGCCGGCGAGGAGAGCGGCCTCCAGCCCCAGCCCGATTCTGGACGCCAGGGAGACCCGCTTCCAGGGCTCGATGTTCCGTGGCTCGCTCGCGGCGGATGGATTGCGCTCAGTCATCTCGAGCCCGGGGCCAGCCCCGCGTCGCGGCGGCGCGCGGGACGGGCCCTTTGCCAGGCTGATACGTCGGTCAGGATACAGGGTTCTCAGAGAGCATAGATCGCGCAGAGCGAGACGATGTCGACCGCCGATGTCGTCTTCTCTCTTCAGAGTGGAGACGGTCGCAGTGACTTCGAGTTTCCAGGTCTATCGCCCACGCCGTCCCGAGCGCACGGTCGTCAACCGGGCTCTCGCCCACAACTTCGAGGGCTTCCTCCATGTATATGCGGACGGTTTCCGCCACACTCACGGCTATCTGCGTGGTTGCGTCGAATCGGCCGTTCACCGCTATTTCGACTGCACCATCTTCGACCAGGGTTGAAGTAAAGGGGTGCGGGGTCTTGGGCCGTGGTGCGGCCGCGGAGTGGCACTTGGCGGACTCTTGAGCGAGCTCGGGACCCGGTGCAGCCGCCTGAACTCGTGCAAGCGCATCCGCGGGACACCTCGAGTTGAACTATTAGCCACTTG
>JAAENP010000403.1 GCA_024224155.1 bacterium | reverse complement strand
TGATGTCCTTTTCGTGGGCGCCGTCAAACACCGGCGTTGCGAAATGCACGCCGAGCTTCTGAGCGGCCCAGCCGAGGTGTGTCTCGAGAATCTGCCCCACGTTCATCCGGGAGGGCACGCCGAGCGGATTCAGGATGATCTCCACCGGCGTCCCATCGGGCAGGTGAGGCATGTCCTCGACGGGAACGATCTTCGAGATCACACCCTTGTTGCCGTGACGGCCGGCCATCTTGTCGCCGACGGAGAGCTTCCGCTTCATGGCGATGTAGACCTTGACCATCTTGATAACGCCCGGGGGCAGCTCGTCGCCCTTCTTGAGCTTGGCGATTCTCTCGTCGGTGATCTTCTCGAGCACGGCGATCTGCCGCGAGGTCATCTCCTCGACCTCGTCGATCTGCTCGTTGAGGCGCGGGTCTTTATCCTTCAAGCGCATGCGCTTGAGGTCGCGGGCTCGGAGCTTCTCGACAATCTCGCGGGTGATCTCGGTATCTTTGCCGAGCAGGCGCTTGTTGGTCTTTTCGTCGTGGAGGTCGTTGACCAGCGTCCTCCCGGCCAGGAAGGACATCAGCCGCTTGGAGCGCTCGTCGTTGAGGATGCGCTTTTCGTCGGCCAGATCGCGATGGAGTTTTTCGATCTGCGACTCCATGATCGTCTTGGAGCGCTCATCGAGTTCGGCGCCTTTTCGCGAGAAGACGTTGCAGCCCACCACGGTGCCTTCAATACCCGGCGGGCAGTACAGCGAAGCGTCCTTGACATCGCCGGCCTTCTCTCCAAAGATCGCCCGGAGCAGTTTTTCTTCGGGCGTGAGCTGGGTCTCGCCCTTCGGCGTGACCTTGCCCACCAGGATGTCACCCGGCTTCACCGTGGCGCCGATGCGGATGACGCCGCTCTCGTCGAGGTTGCGCAGGAACGACTCGGCGATATTGGGGATGTCGCGGGTGACCTCTTCCGGGCCGAGCTTGGTATCGCGGCCTTCGATCTCAAACTCCTCGATGTGGATCGACGTGTAATAGTCGTCGCGAACCAGCTTTTCGCTGACGATGATGGCGTCCTCGAAGTTGTAGCCGCGCCAGGGCATGAATGCCACGAGTACGTTGCGGCCCAGCGCCAGCTCGCCGATGTCGGTGCAGGGACCGTCGGCGATCACGTCCCCTTTGCGAGTCTTCTGGCCAACGTGAACAATCGGCTTCTGGTTGATGCAGGTGTTCTGGTTGGAACGCTTGAACTTGATGAGGGGGTAGATGTCGGCGCCGACTTCGCGCGAGAGCTGCCCCTCGTGAACATTACCCTCGATGCGGACAATGACCCGTTCGCTATCCACCGAGTCCACCACTCCCGAGCGGCGGCAGCTCACCACGGCGCCCGAGTCGCGGGCGGTGACGCTCTCCATGCCGGTGCCGACCAGCGGCGCCTCGGCGCGGAGCAGCGGGACCGCCTGCCGCTGCATGTTCGACCCCATCAATGCGCGGTTGGCATCGTCGTTTTCGAGAAACGGAATCAAGCTGGCAGCCACCGAGACCAACTGTTTGGGACTGACGTCCATGTGCTGCACTTCGTCCCGGTGCTTCAAGACAAAGTTGCCCGCCTCGCGCGCGTTCACCAGCTCGCGGGATATGTGGCCGCTCGCATCGAGTGGCACGTTGGCCTGGGCGATGGTGTACTTGTCTTCCTCCCAGGCCGAGAGGTAGGTACAGTGGGCCTCGTAGTCCGCCTTCTGCTTGCTGGCTGCGAGCGCTTTGTTCACTTTCTCGGCTCGCGTCCGCAGAATGACATCGCCTACTTTCGAGTTGGTGTCACCGGGGTTGAGAATGCGCACTTCGTCGATCACGACGCCGCCGTCCACCCGCCGGTAAGGACTTTCGATGAAGCCATAGTCGTTGATGCGGGCGAAACAGGAAAGCGAGGAGATGAGGCCGATGTTCGGGCCCTCCGGGGTCTCAATCGGGCAGATCCGGCCGTAGTGGGTGGGGTGAACGTCGCGCACCTCGAAGCCGGCCCGCTCGCGCGAAAGGCCTCCGGGACCAAGAGCGGACAGCCGGCGTTTGTGCGTCACCTCGCTCAGCGGATTGGTCTGATCCATGAACTGCGAGAGCTGGCTGGATCCGAAGAACTCGCGGATGGCGGCCATCACCGGCTTGGCGTTCACCAGGTCGTGCGGCATCGCCGTCGACATTTCCTGGTAGACCGACATCTTCTCCTTGATGGCCCGTTCCATTCTGACCAGGCCGATGCGGAACTGGTTTTCCAGCAACTCGCCCACCGCGCGGACACGGCGATTGCCGAGATGGTCGATATCGTCGACCGCGCCAAGGCCCCGGCGCAGTCTCAGCAGATAGTTGATGGTGTCGATGAAATCCTTTTGGTCGAGCGTTCGTTTATCGCGGCTGGTGGCCTCGGGATCCTCGTAGAGCTTGATGTTGAACTTCATCCGCCCCACCCGCGAGAAGTCATACTTCCGCGTGTCGAAGAACATCCCCTGGAACAGTTGGGTGGCGGTGTCCACGGTAGGCGGATCACCCGGCCGGAGCTTCTTGTAGATCTCGATCAGCGCGGCCACCTGGCTGCCGACGGAATCCTTCCTGAGCGTCGCCGAGATCACGTTGCCCACTTCGTCCCGCTCGGGGAAGAAGAACTCGAAAGAGCCGATGCCGGCTTCGAGAAAACTGGCCAGCGTGGTTTCCGACAGCTCCTGGTTGGTGTCGGCGAGCACCTCGCCGGTTTCCATGTCCACGACGTCGGAGCCGGCACAGGCG
>JAAENP010000402.1 GCA_024224155.1 bacterium | reverse complement strand
GGGCTGCGCGCGATCCTCATCGCACCCGGCATGGCGCTCGCTGGCGCCAAGGGTCGCAACCTCATCTTGGGCAGCCTGCTCAGCAGCGCGACCATCACGGCGTTCCTCTTCATCTTCTACGGCGCCAAAAACGACGGAGCCGCCTGATGGAAGAGGGTGTTGTCAACACGCTACTATCCGCCGGACCCCTAGGCGCGGTCATCGTCGCACTCGGCATTGCGCTCGTCGTACAAAACAGGCAGCTGAGCAAAGCGCAGGACGCGCGGGTTGCTGACGCGAAGAAGGTGACAGCGATGCTTCTCGAGCTGAACGACAAGTGGAACACGACGGTGTCCGACCTGGCGGCGGCTGTGAAAGAGCTTCGTAGGAGGTAGTGCTGTGTGGAAAAGGGGAAAGAAGCGACGGAGCAAGCGTGATCTCAAAGCCGTAGTCGACAAGCGGAAGAAGGACGACTCCATCGAGTTTGAGGTCGACGAGGTGACCGACATCATCGACTTGTCGCTCGAGCAGACGAAGCGCGTGGCCGAGGAGTGCCAAGAAGAGGTGCGCGAGACGGTCGAGAAGATCAAAGACTTGCGTCGTCCAGCGCCAGGGCCTACTGAGGAAGCAGGATGATTCGTCGCTACGCCCCTCATGTGATCTACACCGTCTTCCTCGGGTCGCTGATCTATTTCTACGCCACCGTTCTCGGTGGGTGCGGACCTTCCACGCTTCAGCTTCACGCACAGGCCGCCGAAGCCGTGCGGACACTCAACAATGAAGCCGTCGATCTCATGGAGAGCGAAATCGACTGCGAAGGCGACGCGCTGGCCATCGCCAACGAAGACCCACCGGCCAACGCCGATGACGACACGCGCCGCGCACGCGCCGACACAGTCATCGAGAAGTGCCGCGCCATCGAGACCACGCAGCACGCGATCGCCGCAGCGCACACGCTTTGGGTGAGCGCGCTGCTTACAGCCATCTCGACTGAACGCTTCGACACGCAGGTGCTGCTCTCGCTCGCAGCCGACGCCGTGCGCTTCTACATCGAGCTGATCCCGCTCGGTGCGCACTTCGATCTCACCCTTCCAGAAGTCCCACAGCTCATCAGCGGTTTTCTCGGAGGTTCACCATGAGCGTCAAGACCTACATCGACGCGCTGGTAATCGGCGCAGAGGCTGCGGGCAGCTTCGCGTCGGGCACCGCCAAGCTCGTCGCGCTCAGCGTCGCTGGTATTCTAAAGGCGGTCAGCGGGCTGCTCGCCGACCACACGCCCGAGGAAACGCAGAAGCTCATCGAGGACCTCGTGGCCAACCCTGCGAAGAAGGTCGACCTCGGCGATCTCGACGCGGTTGAAGACAAGGTGGAGGACGCCCTCAATGACTAGACGCGTGAACACTCTCGGACAGCTGCGCGGCGTCGGTCAGCTTCCTACGGGCGCCAAAGCGGTGCTCTGGGTCGGCGCGGTGGGGCTCATCGGCCTCGCGTTCGTTTGGGGCATGGCCCGCACCATCGAAGCATGAAGTTCAACGACCGAGGTGCTGTCGTCGAGACGGTGCAGGGCAAGCTCCTGCGTCTCGGCTATCGGTTGCCGCGGTACGGTGCGGACGGTCACTGTGGCGATGAGACGTGGGACGCGCTTCAGCAGTACGCGCGCGATCGACGACTGGGGTGGGCACCAGAAGTGCCGCAAGCGGCGCTCGACGATCTGCGTCGAGGCCCGACGATGCCCGACATCCCCATCACGGTGGCGACGACGGAGCCTGACCTCGACGACGTCAGCTTCATCCATCTCGAAGAGCACGCGCTCGACCCGCACCCCAAGGGCCTCGTTCGTCACGGTCAGACCGTGCGTCGCAACCACGCCGTCATCGACGGCATCACGCTGCACCAGATGGCGGTCGAGCTTCGACCCAGCGCCTACTACCAGCAGCTCGCGAGCAAGCCGCCGTTCGATGCGCACGACGACGTGCTCGATGAGTACGCCATCGCCCTTCGCGCGCTCTACGGACCTCGGAACAGCAAAAAGGGCGGCGTCGCTGCCCCGCTCGTCGCGCATGACGACCTTGTCATCTGCACGATGCCGCTCGACTGGTACATCTATCACGGCAACCGCCTCAACCGTCCGACGCTCGGCATCGAGGTCAGCGGACGCTTCAGCGGCTTGCTCGACGACCCGAACACTCCACCGCGCGAAGACCTTCGCACGACGTGGGGCGACGAGCCGCCGATGGTGCTGACGCCGGCGCGCATTCGCGGAGGTCGCGCCGCGGTCCGCTACGCTGTCGAGGAAGGCCGCAAACAGGGGATGCCCATCCGTTTCGTCTACGCGCATCGCCAGTCCAACGGCGGCAAGCCAGGCGATCCCGGCGAAGCTCTGTGGCAAGCCCTCGTGATCGATTACGCTGTGCCAGTGCTCGGTCTCGTGCCGCGCTACGACTTCACTCTGGACGACGGTCGTCCGATTCCGAAGCAATGGGACCCGAACGGGGTCGGGAGCTATCGATGACAGCTACGCAAATGGCCAAACTGTTGACACAACTGGTCGCTACGGACGAGCTGCGTGTGGAGTTTGATTTTGTCGGTGTCGGCCCAGCACCTGGTCGGCTGGGTGTCGGTTGTACAATCACCGACATCGAGGAAGACGTTTCTGTGTGGAGCGCGGGTCGGACGGCGCTTCAGGCGTTTCAGACGGCCGTCAAGCACATGGAACAGGGGAACTATCTATGAACGAAAACGAGAGATGGATTCACGTGCTCAAGGCACATCGCGACGAGCACGACGCGATGCGCGAGCGCAATCTCGGCCGCATGGCGATCTTCGGTCGTCCTCGTCCCCAGCTCGGCGCGACGGTGCAGATGCCGGAGCCCTTCAGCCCGTACAGCCTGCACCAGGTGAACCTCTCGCCGTACGGAATCAGGGGCCTCGGTCAGCTCACCGACACACAGAAGACGATCGGCATCGTCCTAGGCGGCGCCGCCCTCGCTGCGGCTGCGTTCTGGTTCATCGCTGCGCAGTGACACCTCCGCCTTGACCTAGCTTCGCGGCTCCTCTACCCCTGCGGCTCGGAGGTAGAGGATGACTCGAACCCTACTCGGCACCGCTTTGGCGCTGCTGTTCCTGACTTGCACAGCTGTGGCCCCGGTAGGGGCCGAAGATGAGCCCCGCGACCACGACGACCTCGTCATCACCCTGGCCCGCTACGGCATCCATGAGGCCGGCTTTTTCCGCGCTCACGCCGACCATCTCGCCGTCTGGGAGGTCCTCAAACAGCGCGCTGAGGGGCCTCTGCGAGCCGAATGCGAGGGGGACCTGAGGTGCGCCGCGCTGCGCTACTCCGCTGGCCGAAGCGAAAACGTCACCAACAACCGAAATCGCTGGGTTTTGGGTCTCAACTTCGCGGCCATCGCCCCCGAAAGCTGGCCGGCGGACGCCGATTGGGATCGCTGGTACCGCGAGCCCTGGCTGGAGACGATCGATCGCGCCGAGGCGTGGCTCGACGGGGAAATCCGCGCTGACTGCAAATACAGGCCGCTTCACTGGGGCGGCATGCGCCGGGCTCGCGACCGCGCTCGAGCCAACCGCGCGATTGCCTCTGGTCGCTGGCGGGACGCGGAATGCCGCGACGAAGAGGGCGTGCCCACCATCAACGGTTTTTTCTGCGTCTCGGGACTCTGCCGCTGGGAATGATGCTACGGTCTACGCGACGGGCGGCGGAATCGTTCCCCGTAGTAGCCGGGTAAACCTCGAACCTCGCGTACATTGCTGTTCGACGTCAGTAGGGGCCCCGGAGCTGCGGATCAGGGCGCTACAGCAAGGCCGCCGCCCGTCCATTCAAATGATAGTCTGAGCCATGGCGCGGAGCTGCTACACGGGACCGGAGGTGCAGGGCATCGACGTCTCGAAGTGGCAGGGGACGATCGACTGGGACGCGGTCGCTGCGTCGACGGACGCGAAGTTCGTCTACATCCGCGTCGCCGACGGGATGAACCTCGACACGAAGTTCGAGCGCAACTGGCGAGAGGCTGGGCGCGTCGGCTTCATGCGCGGCTTCTACCACTTCTTCCGAGGCGGTCTGCCCGGCCGTGACCAAGCGAACCTAGCGATCGCCGCGGTCAAGCGGGCCGGCGGCATGAAGCGCTCCGACATGCCGCCCGCGCTCGACTTCGAGTGCCCGACGTACAACACGGGCCCGCTGAGCGAGACGCGCCACTGCGAAGGCACGCCGCTGCCGCCCGAGCGCGTGATCAAGGAAGCGAAGCGGTACATGGGGCTCATCGAGAGCCGCCTCTTCCGCCGACCGATCATCTACACCGGTGGCGCGTGGACGACGTTCGTCGGCCGCCACCCTGCGTACCGCGAAGCGTTCAAGGACTACAAGCTCTGGCGTCCGCAGTACGGCTCTGGTGGATGCATCACCGTGCCGCCGGGCTTCACCGACGCGTCGATTCACCAATACACCTCGTCGGGCTCGCTTCCAGGCATCCATGGCGACGTCGACTTCAACGTGTTTCGCGGCGATTTCAATAAGCTCCTCGGCTTCGTGCGCACCTCGCGCGTCATTCCGTGGTGGCTGCTCACACTCGGATTTGCTGGAGTGGCTGCAGCTGGCGCCGGCGTCTGGTATTACTCAGGACGGAGACTCCCATGGACGTGATGACGCTCGGCAACTACGGCCACAACATTCAGGTGCGCAACCGCCGCCCCATCGCCGGGTTCGGCCAGGCGCCCAAGCCTGTGCTCGGTGGCACCGCCGTCATCGGCATCCTCGCGGTCGCTGCCATCGGCGCGTTCATCTGGTTCACCGTCGCCGCGACCGGCGAGCGCTACACTTTGCGAGGGCTCGGGAAGAAGGGTCGAGGAAAGAAACGAAGGAAACGCTGGTCACGCGCCCTCGGTCTGGTGGCGGGCGTGTACAACCGCGAAACCGGACGCCTACTTGGGGAGGTATCTATCCCCCAGTACAACAAACAAGAGTTGGCCGATTTCATGCGGCGTAACGACGCACTGGACGATGACGAGACGTGGGCCATTTTCGACAGCGACAAAGCGCCCAAGTCGCTTCGCTTCGACCCCGATACCGGTGAAGCGTACGCGCGCCCATGAACAACGACATCACGTTTTCGGTCGGCACCGGCAAGAGTCAGTGGATTCGGATTCTCGATGTCGTGCTCATCGGCCCGCTGATGATTTCGGGCGGGATGGCGCTCACAAAGAAGAGCCCCTTCTGGGGCGTCGCGCTCGGCGCCATGGGCATCGGCACGGTGCTCTTCAACGGCCGCAACTGGTGGGTCGTCGACCAAGCACGGCGCGCAGGTGCCCTTCAACAGCAGGAGATGCAATGAACGGATGGAAGATCGCTACCTTCGCGCTCGGCGGACTCGTCGTCGCGCAGTTTCTCTGGTGGAACAAGAAGGCGCCTGAAGTGCTGCGACTCGGTCGCGGCTGACCTACCGCGTGCAGCCTCGGCGGACAGCAGCGGTCTACGCCAAGCTGCGTGCAGATCACCGCGCGCTGCTGCGGAAAATCGACAGGTTCGATGCGACGGGCTCGGCCGGCGACGCCCGCGCGTTGCTCAGTCACGTGGTCAACTACCTCCCGGCGCACGCGGCGATGGAAGAGGCGTACGAAGTGAGCGGCTGTCACTGCGAAGAGCACCCTGTCTTTCATCGAATCGCGCTCGAGGGCCTCGCTGCCGATCCTGTTATGGCTGCTGCGATTCTCGTCAGGCTGCTCCGACGCCACGTTGCGGCCGAAGAAACGGCCTGGGCTCTGGAAGGGCGATAAGGGTTGACTGGGGGCCTACGGCCCACCAAACTCATGGGGTTCCAGGTCAGGAACACTCCTAAACGGCTGGGCGGGCACGTGCGAAAGCGGGTGTCCGTTCGCTTTTGTGGGGGCTGAAGTGACGTACGACGATTGGTTTGAGCGGCAGCTGGCGGACCCCGAGGTTCGCCGCGCATTCGACGAGGAGCTTGTTCGGATGCGCCGTGAAAACGTCAGGTTCGGAAGGCGCTTGGTGCGCGTGCTCCGGGCTGCCTTGACACCGCAGAGGTGACGACCCACCCTGGGCGCGCAGTCAACGGACGGAACCTACACGCAACATGCTGCAAGGCATCTGTTTTTGGTACAGACAAATCTCGCGTTCCGCACACTCGACTGCCACTACTTCCAACGGCCCGCTTCTTCACGGAGGCGGGCCGTTTTCATTCGTCGAGGTCCACGTCGACATCCACAGCCGGAACGCTGGCCAGCGTCTCATCGGTGTGCCGATCCGGCAGCTGGTGGTAGGCCGTATTACTCTGCCGTCGCATCCGCTGCCGGCGCCGACCCGCTCGGAGGGCAGCGAAGAGCGTCTGCGCGACGACCTGCTCAATCTCGAGGCTTAGAAACTCGCGGCTTCGTCCGCACTCGCTGGCGATTGCATCGAGCAGCACGTCGAGCAGCGGCTCGATTTCTTCGCGCTCACCCACGCCCGAAGCATAGCAGTGCGTTCAAACGCCGCGGAGCTGCGGTAGCTCGCGATTGCGCAGCGTCGTCTGGATGATGAGCGGCAGTCCCGGCGAGCCGAACGGCAGCCAGATCGGGAAGACGTCCAAGCCCCTCTGCTCGAGGATGTCGACCATCTGCGGACCGCGCAGGGTGTTCGCGCTCCACACGATGATGGGTGCGCTCGTGTAGAGCGCTTTTGCTGCGTCCCGACCGTCTAGCTCCTGGCCCAAATCGTGGTCCATGAGGATGAGGTCTGGGTCGATCTCCACCGTGTCGAGGAAGTCGAGCACGTTGTCGGTCCACAGCACGTCGGCGCGCCGCCTCATCAGCCGCTGAAGCCAGCGGATGCGCATCTCGTTGTCTTCGAGAACGAGGATCGTCTTCATTGAATGGGCTTGAGGTACTCGGTGAGCACCTCGCGCTCGATTTCTTTGAGCAGCGGATAGCCGTAGCGCTTGCGCGCGAGGTTGATGAAGCAGTTTTCGGTCAGCGGCGTGCGGATTACCGAAACGCGCTCGCCGTGTTCGGTCACCTCAACCTCTTCGGGCGGCAGCGCCAACGCGTCGATCCCCAAGAGCCCCTCAGGCGCGTAGATCATCTTCTTCATGCGGACCTCACCAGACGGAGCAGCTCTTTCTCGGTCGTCGACGGTCACACGAAGCCCTTCGGTGGAACGAGCATTCGTGTAGATCGGTATGGCCCGTCGCCGCGTGTGTGACGCTCGAAGAACGGATGGCGTTTCTGGTCGTGCGCGTTCCTGGTTTTGGCGTCGCGAAACTCCGCACCGCACAAGGCTACGTAGTGACCGGCGAGACGCTTCGGGACGTGACAAGGGAGCCGCGACATGTTGACGAGCCTACGCCCGCCTCGAGCCCCGCACAAACGAAAGGCCAGTACGCTTTCGCGCCTGGCCCCCGCCCGAGTGAATGTGAAGGGGTGTCCACATTCGTTCTGTTTGAGCCCCGAACCTACCGTGGGCCGGAGGCCCCCGCAACCCATTAGCGCGGCGGCATCAATGAGTGCGCGATGTACCAGCCCATCGTCAACGCCACCATGTCGCCGGCGATGTTCCAGCCGCTCTCAGGTCCGCTGATCTTGAAAAAGGTCCGGCCTTCAGCGGTGCGCTCGAAGACCTGTTCGATGCCCTCGTAGACGAGGCCGCCGGCGATCGTCCAACCCACGCGCATTCCCAGAACCCGGCACCCAGCCCCGACGAGTAGATGGACCAGTGTCCACTGATCGAAGGGGTTGGCGTTTTGTCCTGGTCTCACCTGAGCAGCCAGAGCCAGGTGACGCCGGCTCCAACGGCGGCGCCAGCGATTCCCCACATGACGGGGCTCATCACACCGGGCGACAGCTGGCCGAGCCCGCTTACGCCCGCGATACGAAGCGCGCCGACGCTGCGACTCAGACGATGAACAGAGGTGCGAAGGTTTCGGTACTCGCGCCTGGCCTTTTGCGGGGTCTCGGTGAGTCGCAGTATCCGATCGGCATGGTCGGATACTGGGCCGATGGCGGCGCGCACTCGGGCGACCTTACGTTCACACACGCGGAGCCGCTCGGCGGACACGTTACGCGTCGCCGGCGCAGGACCGCGCGCTCGAAACCGTGGCGCCGGAGCGCGGACCTTCTGCGGGGCGGTGAACGGGCTTCGAGTCGTCTTGGCCATGGTCCGAGCATAGCCGGCCCCGGCCGTTCCGTCGCCGTCCAACGGCTCCACAGCGCCGGGGAGCGCCGATCGCGGCCTTCCATCCCCGCTTTGGGACCCCCGGATATCACCATCCGGGGACGGCCGAAAATGGCGCGAAATCGCCACCCCGGACCGGGATCACCCGTCCCCACCATGGTACACCCGATTCCTAAAACATCAATGATTTCAACAAGTTACGAAAAAGTTGTCACCACTTTGAATACATGTGGTGACATCGCCGTCTAATCACCGAACGACGATGGCGGGGACGAAATCCCGCCCAGAAAAATCCCCATGACGCCACGTGCTCCGGCACGTGGACACCGGACCTCGGGACCGTGCCCGCATAGGCGGAGCTACGGACGGCGGCGAGCGAAGCCGACTCGAGGGTAGGGAGGGGTGCGATCTCTGACAACACCGACCCTGGTTGAATGACCTCACCGCGCAGGACGCGGATACAAGCCGGGGAACCCCTTGAGACCCTCTCGCCGTGCGAGAGCAGTCTCCTTGTTGCGCGCTGCCGGTAGGCAGGGGTCGAGAGTGGCTCCCCGGTTCGTTAGTCGCGCCCTGATGTTGGAACCATGAGGGGATTCGTAACGCTCCACAGGGAGGGCCCGGACGGCGCGAAGCAGTAGGCGAAAGCCGAGCGAGCAACGTCCAGGCGACAGGCACGACACTCTAACGACAACCCACACCCCCGAGGTACAACGCAACGCGACATTCACCACATGGGCGAGCCGCCCCCGTACGTGCGACGTCACAGCACACCCGATCGGGCCCGCACCCCGACGCACCGAAATCGGAAGCGCTCCACTGTCAGAAGTGGAGCGCTCCCGTCGTCTCTCATGAGTGAGCGCCGACGGGAGCGAATGCTCCGATAGGAGGACCATGACCATGAACGGATTCCACACATACGAAGAGACGGACCCCCGCATCGGTGACGTTGTCACGATGCTAGACGGTACGGGTACACACGTCCCCGAGCACCGGCCATTTTCGACCACGATGGTGGTCGGGTTTGAGCGCACCGACTACGGCCCGCTTGTCCATCTGTCGCGCGTTCACGCGCACCTAGACGAAGTGATGTCGAGCGTTCGGCAATCGCAGATCGCCGTCCAGGTTGAAACCTACTCGGTCGACCTTGCGGCCTTCCGCGCTCGATATGTCGCGTTCACTCGCGGCGCCTCGGGCGTTGTCGACAACCGAAACCGACACCTTGGGCTCGCCATGCCGTCATGGTGGAAGGGAGCCGCGTAAAGTGTGGACAGCGAAAGAGCTACGCGAGCTAGCGAAGACCAATCCGCGCATCCGCACACGCTTTCGGCGTTGCGGATCGTGCGGTTTGTATGTTGACCACCGCAACGCACGAAGGCACGGCAAAGCGTGCCGGCGTCGCAAGCGCGCCAAAAAGGAGGACTGACCACATGGACCCGAACGCAACCCTACAGCGCTACTTGGACGCCTACGCAGACGACGATCGCGCGGAGCTGACCGAGGCGGCCGACGATTACAACGCATGGATCGGCCGGGGAGGCTTCCCCGCGGAGCTGACCGACGGGCGCAAGGTCTTCGGGCTGAGCGCAAACTACTCCGAAGGCCCGCCGTCGTCGCCTGTAGGTGACGGCAAGAGCCCCGACACGTTCCTGGACCCGGACGCGCTACGCGAGGCGTCATGTTGATCGCCATGAGCGAAACGCTCAGCGGTCCCGGTGAGCACACCGGGGCCGTTCTCGTCACCCTCGACGGAACCCGCTGGACCGTCGGCGATCGTACGGGCCGGAGCGAGAGCGGTTACTACGGGTTCGTGACGTACACGTACGCCGTCACCGCGGACGCTGCGCACACCCACGACTACGAAGGCAAGCGCCGCAAGGTGCGCGCCGATTCGGAGGCGTGCTTTTCAACCGAGGACCGAGACGACTGGACGATCGACACGCTCGACGGCGATTGGTCCGTCGACGCGAAAAAGGAGAACCCTGACCGATGACTCCCGACGAATACCTCAGCGCGGAGCACGCTACGTGTGCCCACTGTCGAGCGCCGCGCCCCGACGTCAAGCCGCGCGTCAACCTGTACGCCGTCGAGGCGCGTAGCTTCGACACGACCGAAGCAATCGAATCACTGTGCGAGGATTGCGCGCGAGCGCTGTACCTCGACAGCTAGGAGGACTGACCGATGACTGAACCATTCACGCACCACATTCTCGCGGGTACCAGCGCCGACGCCGGCAAGGTGTTCGTCACCATCAAATGGGACGGCAAGCGCTTGTCCCTGACCGGCGTCGTTGGTCCGAAGCCGAGCGGCGACGCACGAGGCGGCTGCGGACAAATCGACGTCGCTGCTGAGGTCACCAAGCCCGCGAAAGGCATCGACGTCGCACGACTCGCGGACCTGTGGAAGCGCTGGCACCTAAACGACATGAACGCTGGGTGCGAGCACCAACGCGCCACGCTCGACCTATCGAAAACGGTGGAGATCGTCACCTACCAGCTGACGTCGGAAGCGCTTAGCGAATCCGGCGCCGTCATGACGCGCGCGAAGAAACTCCTCCGCGACGGTGAGACCGTCCAGCTTAGCGCCGAAGATCGCGCCCTTGCAGCGCTGCCTTTCCAAATGACCACGGCTCCGGATGCCGACTCGATCGGCTCCGGCCGGTACAAGGTGGTCAAGCGAGAGACGAAATCTGTCGGGTGGGTGAACGTGAACGAACACCCCGACGGGCTGCTGTCCAAGCCGTGCCCGGAATGCGGGTACAAGTACGGCACCGCGTGGCTCCGCGAGGAGGTCCCCGCCGATGTCATCGCGGAGCTACACGCGCTGCCCACAAGCGACGCGCTGCCCACCCGCTGGCACTGAGATCGTGCGCGCTTCGGCGCGCCGTCTCGACCTGCGCGCAAGCTGTCAGTTTGCACGTAGGTCGAGGCGTCTGATACACAGACGTCCAGGAGGACCTGACCATGAATGAAAATCAAAACTGGAACCCGAGCGAACCCATGAAGGTGCTCGCCGATGAGCCCGAGCGCTGGCACAACTTCCGCGAGCCCGTCAGCTTCGATGAAGCGGCCGAGATGATCGCGAAGGCTGCCGTCAAGGATGGCTCGCGCGAGGACTTTGGGATCGCGTCGCTCAAAGGCTACGTGCTCGGTCCGCGCCGCGACGGGGTCGCCTCGCTGGTGACGGCGCCGAACACGGGCCGAGAGCACCGGGAGATTCCGCTTCGGTCGCACGCGTTCGGCCAGCTCTGTGGTCGCCTCGGCGCGCCAGCGAGCTACGTGCGGGGCCTACCGACCAAGCTCCAAATGGCGTGCTTGAACTACGGAATCCAAAACCGCGCCGACGACGCCGGTAACCTCGTGCGGATGGCTGGCGGCGAGGCTCGCGCGATGCTGTCGCACGGGGCACGCGGCTACGCGCCGCTCGATAACGATCTGGTTGTCGAGACGCTTCGGGGCTCGCTGCAGCGGAGCGGTCTCCTTGGTGAGACGCGGGTCCGGTCGGTGGCGCTCGGTCGTACGTGCTCGCTGCGCCTGACGTTCCCTGAACACGACGCGGTGGTCAAGCACTCGCGGAAGGTCAACGACATCGTAGAGGTTGGGCTCGACGTTCTGAACGGCGAGGTTGGCAATCGCTCGGTGAGCATCACGCCGCTGGCGTGGCGCCTCGTGTGCCTGAACGGGATGCGACGCGCAGACCGCTCAGTGTCCACGCGGCTCCGACATGTCGGTGACCCGGCGCGGCTTCGCGAGTCGTTCCAGGACGCGGTCCCGCTGGCCATCGCAGCGAGCCGCGGCCTTCAGGAGCGCATGAACAAGGCCGTTGACCAGATGATCGACGGCGCGCTCGATGAAATCCTGGGTCTGACCCGCTTCGGGTTGAGCAAGGCCGAGACGCGTGACGTCGCACGCGACGTCATGGCGGAGCAACGGATCGCCCTGCCCAGCGACACGAAGGAATGGGGCGACATCCTGGCGGACGTCGACATCAGCGCCTTCGACGTGCTGAACGGCGTGACGCACATCGCGCAGGCCAAGGGCACCGATCGCCGCGTCGAGATGGAGGAAGCTGCGGCGCAGTACCTCTATCGCCGCGTCGCCGCCTGACCTACGCTGCGGGCACTCCGGTCCGGATTCGTCCTTCCGGTTCTGACCGTAGCCGCGCCCTCAAGACTCGCGATCTTGGGGGCGCCCCTCGGGGCGTTCGCATCCTGCGGACGCTCCGGTGGGCGCTCTCGCGCTCGACAGGAGGACCTGACCATGTACGACACAACCGCCCCGCTCATCGTCATCGACTGGGCGTGGAACGAAGAGGACAACCCCGCCGAGGCTGCCGTCAAGTATCACGACCGAGCGGCGACGCTCGACGACGCTTGGCGCGCAGTCAACGAATCCGACGTGGAGCAAATCATCTACGCCGACAAGGTCGAGGCGGACCGCATCATCGCGAAAAACCTCGACCACCACGTCATTGTCATCCGCGCGTGCAACACGATCACCGGCTGGCTTCGGAGGGTGCGCTCGTGAAACGGTGCGTCAAGTGCGACGCGCCCATCGAGGACCCGCACTGCGGACCGGACGAAGACGAGCGCTGTGAAGCGTGCGCCGACGTCGACCACACCCCCACCTACAACCCGCCCCCCGGCGTCGAGCTAGACGCGTTCGGCTTCCCCTGCACGCGCTGCGGCGCACGCTGCGGAAAGAACGCGCAGGCAACCAACGCCGAAGGCGTCTGCCTGCCATGCCGGCGCAACCCACCAGGCGAGCGCTGGCACGGTGGACCCATCCCCAAGGGGTGCGAGCTGTTCGTGCTCCCCACCGACATCGACCTGAGCGCGCTCGCCGCGCTCGTGAAAAAGGAGACCTGATCATGGCTGAAGAGAAGGAACCCGCCCGCTGCGCGGCGTGCGGCTGCAAGGATTTGCAGATCACTGCGTGGGTCATGCTGAACGGCAAGGAAGTCGTCGACGAGGAGGGACCTGACAATCAAGTTTTCTGCCCCGATTGCGATACGATGAACGCGGACATCGAGTGGCCCGAGGACGCGCGCAAGCGCGAGCAAACAGAGCGCCACGAAGTGCTTCGCGGTCTCGCGGAGGCTGCCTTCGAGGCGTTTCGCAACGGCTACGAAGCCTACGCTGCGCGCGTGTACAACGTCGACGGGGCCAAAGGCTACTTGCTCGGCGCCGCGGAGGACCGCGCGTGTTCGCACGCTGGGCTCGAAGCGTCACGCGCCTACGTGCGGAATCAACTCGATGAACATCACACCGTCGAGGAGCGCGTGCTACTCACCGAAGCGCTCACCAATCTCGACCTGGAATCGGTCACGTGGGAGGGCGCCAAGGTTGTGCGCCACATCCTGCAGGGACCGATCAGCTGAACCAAAAAAGGAGACCTGACCATGAAGACGACGAACCAAATCCGCTACCACCTATTCGACGGCGACGCGAACCACGTCAACGCGTGGCCGCTCACGCCCGAGGGCTACGCTGAAGCCATCCAAGAGACGAAGCGCTGGGCGCTCACGGCGATCGACAACATGCTCGAAGAGGTCAAAAAGGGCTACCTCAAGAGCGACGACATCCGCGAGGCCGACACGGCGTACTTCCTCGGGGTGGGCGACGAAGACCACGCGGTGATCTTCCTCTGCGCCACGGCCCCGATGGGCAATCTGAAGCTCACGCCCGTGACGCGCAAGTGCGCCGGCATCCGCGGCGGCTACGTCCTGGGAGGTGAGCTGTGAAGTACACCGTGACCCTGCTCGTCGAGGTCGACGAGGACGACCCCAGCCGCGTGCTCGATGAAGTGACTAGCGCTATAGAGTACGAAGTTGATCTAGACCAAGAAGCTGTCGACGCTGGCAACGCCGTGACCGTCGAAGAGCGCCACGGGGGCGACCCGCCCGTCACCGTTCCCGTCGATGTCGCCTTCGACCTGCTCCACGACGAGGTCAAGGCGCGGTCGATCGCGCTGAACCGACAGTGCCGAGCGCTCGTTGAAGCGGCCGAAGCACTCGACGCGAAAGCTCACCGTACGACTGTGGTGGGTGCTGACGTGGACAATGTGCGAAAGCTCGCAGTCCGCGTCGGGCACGTCGCTACAACCATCGACCTTCTGCGCGCTCTTCAGACGGAGCTAGAAAAGCAATGCAAGTGAGCCGACCCGAAGCGAAGCGAGCGCTCCACGCGGCGCTCATCCAGCACGGTGCGACCAAGAGGCCGGCGCGCCGTGCAGGCTATCGCTACATCATGAAGACGGTAGCGGGCAACCTCATGGTGAGCCCGTATGAGCCATCGACGTGCCCCGATGACTTGTGGGTCCACGCGCGCTTTGCGGAGCCCATCCGCGCTGAGCAGGTCGTCAACGCGACTCACGCGAGCCCCGACGCGCTCAACACATTCTCGGGGAAGTGGAACTTCACGAGCCACGACGCGTTCATCGCGGCGCTCGCCAGGCTCATGCAAACACAGGAGGACTGACCATGGCTGAAAAAGAAGAAGACCCGAACGACAAGTGGCTGGAGATCGGAACCATCCCGATCAAGCTAGCTGTCGACGCGGACGGCAAGCCGCGACTGGCGCTGTTCCTGCGCAACGGCATCGGCGATGGCACGCTGGGCAACGGCAGACGCTTCGATGTAGCCACCGGCATGGCCGGCAACACCATCGTCAACGTCTACAGCGGCGGCGACGAACACGGGCACGTCTTCATGGCGCGGCTTCACGACCTGATGACAGTCGTCGACGAGTACATGACCGCGCACTACCCGAAGGAAGGCTCGTGAAACTCTTCGAGGTATACGTAGACGACGAGTATCGAGGCGACGTCGAAGCCAAGGACGACGCCGCTGCGAAGCGCATCGCGAAGAAGGGCGGGCTCTACAAGCACGGAGAGGGGAAAGCCCTCATCGTGCAGTACGTGGCCGACCGCCCGGACCGAGGAAAGAAGACGCGCCGGCCCAACTGGCGGACCAAAACGAAGGAGCTGCGTAGGCGCAAGCCGAACCCCTTCGCGGGGCTCACACCGCAGCCACCACACGAGGACTGCGACTGCATCTCGTGCCTGCCGCACACCTACTGATTACAACCCGCGGGGCGGGAGGTTCCCTCCTGTCCTCCCGTCCCGCACTTTCTTTCAACCCAGGAGGCCAGGAGTGAACCGATGACCAAAAAGACACGACGCGAAGAGATCAAGCGCGATCTACACCAAGCGCTCAAGTACGCGTTCGACAACCCGACACGCGACACGGTCGACTCCGTGGCGTGGGCGATCGCTAACCAGCTCGACGAGCTGCACGATCGCGTCGACGCGGCGCTTGCTGCACGCGCTGACGAGTCGGAACCCGAAACTCTCCTCTCCAAGTTCGAGGCGCAACACGACGAGCACGAAGCATGGCTGCAGCTGTGCAAACACCTGGAGACCACCCACGACATCGAGGTCAACGCCGAGACCACGACGCCGTTGATCATGGCCATCCGCCTCTGGGGCGAGGAGCTGCACCGGCTGCGGCTCACGTGCCCCGAGTACGACGACGATGGGCTCACCGATGCGCGCCGCAACTACGCGCCCTACAAAAAGGAAATCACCTGATGGCGTGCGCGCACGCCGACAAGAAGCGGATCGGCCCGACCATCTACCATTGGTGTCGCGACTGCGGCGCTCTTGGGATGACGCTCACGTCATACTACACCGAAGAAGACAACAAGCCGCTGCCGAAAGGCACGCATCGCATCGTATGGAAGTGGGAGCAGCCCCGAAAGGAACCGAAATGATCTACGCCAACATGGTGGACTGCTACGTCCACGTCGCGGTGCGCGGCGCGCGCCTTCTCGACCCTGATGGAGTGAGCCTCTCCATCGACGCCGTCAGCGGGACTGTCATCTCCGCGGGGGCGGACTACCTGCGCGTCCATGCGTCCGAAGTCTGGCTCTCTGGCGAAACGGAAGCCGTTGAGGCAGACCCGCCTCAGGAGCTGACGCTACACGCCATGAGCATTGCCTCCGCGCAGCTTCTCGAGGAGCCCAGCGATGACGAAGAGGCCGATGATGACGAAGAGGAAGAGGATGACGAGGAGCATGATGATGCCTGACGGAATCGATCCAGACCTCATGCGCGACTGCGTCGCCAAGATCGTCAATCGCTTCGTGAAGGAAGCCGAAACCTACGAGGCGACCGAAGCAGAGTCAATCCTCGCCCACGATCACGTTGCGGAGCGTCTGCGCCAAGCCTTCCCCGAGGTGCGCTTCCCCCCGAAGCACCGCAGACCAACGTAGCCACACGTCCCCAGACACCCGTTGAAGCGCAGCGAGCCATGGTTTACCAGACACCCGGATGCATCGAGCGAGCCGCGGCTTGCCAGCCCACCGAAAACCCCCAGCGCGCCGAAACCGAGCAGGCGCCCATCTTTTTCGAGCGCGCCTCGTTACCGCAGCCACCCGTTCTCCTAAAGCGAGCCGAAGCCGAAGCATTGGAGACACCCACATGAACTTAGCGAGCCCTACGACAATAGACACCCGTGGTTGTTCAGCGAGCCGGGGAAAGTCAGTCACCCGCCAAATGCGAGCGAGCCATTTGATGCGAGAAACCCGCACCACTTCAGCGAGCCATTCGACGCAAGACACCCGCACCATTTCAGCGAGCCAAAACCAACAACAAGGAGACCTGACCCATGGAAGAAGCGACAACCGAGAAGCGAAACCCGAAGCCCGATCACAGTGACCTGACGGAGAACCAAATCCGGATTCGTCACGCGGTGGGGCTGCTCTACGACCTACAGAAGCTACGCATTCAGTCGGGCAACCGAACGAGTGCGGGCGTCGACACCATCGAGCTGGACGAGGCGGACCGCGTCTTCGTCGGCAAGCTCAGCACGGGCCTCGAAGCCGTCGAGAAGGACGCGCTCAAGGAGGTCAAGCGTCTGCTGAAGTGCGAGCCCATCTGGAACGCGTGGATCAAAAACCAGAAGGGCGTCGGACCGACGATGGGCGGCGTGCTCATCGCCTACATCAACGTCCATCGCGCGCCGACCGTGAGCAGCGTGTGGAAGTATTGCGGGCTTGCGGTCGTCAACGGCCAGTCGGACCGACGGCGCAAGGGCGAGAAGTGCGGGTACAACCCGTTCCTCAAAGCCAAGATGGTCGAGGTGCTCGCCGGCTGCCTCATCAAGGCCAAGTCGCCGTGGAAGGACATTTACGACGGCCGAAAGAACCGACGCCGCAATCAGCTCCTCGACGAGTGCATGGCGTGCGCCGGCACCGGCAAGATCAAGGGCGCCGTCTGTCTCAACTGCAAGGGCAAGGGCGGACCTGCGCCGTGGGGAAAGAGCGATGCGCATCGAGAGCGCGACGCACGACGCGTCATGGTCAAGCTCTTCCTCGCCGAGCTGCACACCACGTGGCGCACGCTCGAAGGACTCCCGGTCCGGCCTTCCTACGCGGAGGAGTACCTGGGCCGAAAGCATCATGCCTAGGAAAGGAAGACACCCACAAGGAAGCAGCGCGCCGGCAATGTAGAGACACCCGCAGGCTGCGAGCGAGCCGGAACCGACTAGACACCCGCTGTGTGTTAGCGAGCCGAGTTGCTCCAGACACCCAATAGAGCCGAGCGCGCCTTTTGGCATACAGACACCCGATCGGCTGGAGCGCGCCGCTCTTCAAAAGACACCCGTCGATCACAAGCGAGCTGTAAGTTATTCGACACCCAACAAAACCAAGCGTGCTGTAAGCATCAAGCCACCCGTTATATGCAAGCGAGCCGCACATCAGCAGACGTCCATCAAATCCGAGCGCGCCGCTGCACACGAGACACCCATCCCACGCGAGCGAGCCGTCCTGTACAAACCACCCGTTCCTTCATAGCGAGCCTCTCCCCCACAGACACCCGTTCCAGGGAAGCGAGCCGCACGCAGAAAGACCCTCATGAATGATTTCATCGACGACCTTGAACAATGGATGCGCCGGTCCGGCTTTCGTCAGTCGACCATCCGGCGCACCCTTCAAGACACCACGCAGCTGCTCACGTGGCTTCGTGAAGGGAAGGACCCTCCGCGGCGCCTCAGGGCCTCGGTCCGGCGCCTGGAGTTTTACTTCGACGACCTCGACGTCGAACCCATGAGCTGGCTCAGAAAGGGCATGGACGCCGTTCTGGCCGCGCCCCCACCCAAGACGCCGCTGGAGCGTCGCAGGGCCCGTCAGGGCCGTAAAAAGCGCCAGCAGAAGAGCTACGCCGACAAGGACTGGAAGCGGCTCTGGGTGGCCATTCGCGAGGACGACAGCACTCCAGCGCGCGTCATCGAGCTGATGGTGGTCACAGGGCTTCGGGTGGGCGATCTCCTTCGTCTCAGTCGACGCCGGCTGCGCGATGGTCTGGACCGCAATGTCATCACCATCGAGCAAAAAGGTGGTGACGACCGCCTCATCTACACCGAAGGCACCAGATGGCCGTGGAAGCGCCTCTACAGCGCGTTTGAGGGTGTCCACGCGAGCACCGTAGCTTGGCTCGTCGCGCCCAACGGCGATGGCTCACCGCTGAGCAGCGACGCGGCTTACATGGCCGTCAACCGACGGCTCAAAAAGCTCGGCAAGGACCTCGGTATTCCCGGCCCGCATCGCACACACCGCATCCGGCGCACCGTCGCCGTTCAAGCGCTCCGACTCACCGAAGACTTGCCGGCCGTCCAGCAGCTCCTCGGACACAAGAGCATCAACACCACACTCGGCTACGTGAGTGAGGCCAGGCCGGAGCGTGAAGCCGAGCTGCGAAAGCAGCTGGGACAGATGTTCCGGTCCGAAGACGAATGAACCAACAAGGAGAACCTGACCAATGGGACGAACAAAAAAGCAGACTACCGAGGTGACTTTCGCGGAGGTTCTCGGCGGCGTGATTCACGCTTTCCGAAAGAAACAGAAGGCTTCGCAGCGCGTCTTCGCAGAGCGCGCCGGTATCACGCAGGCGATGCTCAGCCGCATCGAGCGAGGCGCGTGCGACGTCTCTGTCGAAACGCTTTGGCAGATTTACGAAGGGCACGGCCTCGTTCCGTCGAGTGTGCTCCGCGCAGCTGAGACCATCTGGGATCAGCTCGAATGAACCGCGGCGCGCAGCGTGAGGTCAAGCGCCTCGTCAAGGACCTAACTCGACTCGGCTGGACGGTGACGCTCGGAAAGGGCGGACACTACAAAGCCGTCGCACCCAACCCCAACATCCCGGTCATCTTCATCCCGAAGACGCCGAGCGAATATCGATCCCTGAAGAACCTGAAATCCATTCTGCGCCGCTACGGCGTGTTCGTATGAGGAGACCTGACCAATGACACAATCCGGCGACGAACGCGGATTTCTCTACGAGAGACCGTTCTGTCCATCGACGCTGCCGACTAAGCCGTGCGTATGCGTTGTGTGCGGACAGCACGCGACGGCGACACACGAAATCAGCCGCTACCCGTTTCGCTACACACCACCAGAGTGGTCGGTCGCCGCGCGTGATCTCGCGCTGCGCTGTCCTGACTGCACGCGCCACAACAAAACAGCGCCGAAGTTTTACGAAGAGTACGACGTGTGGATGTACGAAGATGACCGCTACGGAGACGGCAAGTCGACGACGCAAATCAAGTTCATCCACCGCGCACAGTCGCTCCAAGTTGCTTACGCTGACCCCGACGCCAGCAACATCGAAATCAACGCCGTCACCATTGGCGGCGTAATCGCAGATTTAGAAACAATAGGCGTCATCGCCTCGGAGGAAACCATGACCAGAGAACAAGACGAAGACGAAATCCTGTACACGCGCAAGGGCAAGCTGAAAGCGCAGGCGCGTGAAGTCGGAGGCGCCATCGGTGCGGGCCTTCAGCTCGCAGCAGCCAACGAGGCCGGCGAGGTCCTCGTCGACATCGCTCGGGAGCTGGCCAGCGACGTCCCCGCTGTGCAGCTCGCGCTCGAGAGCGAGGACGGCCGAGAGATCGCCAAACTCCTGGTCGCCATGATGCTGCACACCGGCGTCAGTCAGACGAACGTCATCCCGCAAGGCCGGCTCATCGGCAAGGCGTGTCAGCTGCAGATGACCGCGTCGTCGTTCACGCTCCTCGGACCGAGGCTCAACAAGATGCGCAAACACCTGACGAAGCTCGCGAAGATCGGCGAGAACGTCGAGGGCGAGTACACCGAAGAGGAGATGGCCGTCGCCGACGCTGAGGTCGCCCAGGAGCTGCGTTCGCTCAAGCTCCGCATCGCCGAGCTGGAAGGTGACCGCGTCGAGGTCGAGGAAGAGATCGAGGTCGAAGAAGAGGTCGAGGGGGCCGCGCGATGAAGGCGGAAAAGTGGGTTCTTCGGTTGATCATAGGCGGCATAGTTTTGCTGCTCGTCTCGCTGCCATTCGGCATTTACTACGCCGAGGTCTCGATGGACGAAGCGTGCGCCACCATCTGTGAGACGCGACACTCGCGCATGAAGGAGCGGAACAGCATCGGCTGTCTCTGTGAAAACGGCGACGTCATCACCGAGTCACACGACTCGACCGTCATCATGCCGATACCAGTCGTACGATGACCAACATCTACGAAGAGCTGAACGAAGCCATCGGCGAGTTTGAGGACGCGCTCGAACGCGCTGGGCTGCTGTGGCCAGCGATGATCGAGGTTCCTTGCGACCCGCCGCTCACCGTGCGGTGGAACCACCGCGAAAATGACTGGTCGCTCTCCGTCCTGAGAACAGGCTCGAAGCAAGACTGGCAACCGCTTCTCAACGGCAATGTGGCGCACCGCGTCGCCGTGGCGCAACACACCGACCTGATCATCGATACCATCATGGCCAAAAGCGAAAACGACCGCGCCAAGATGCGCGAAGCCATCGCCACGTGGCGTCGAGCTGCTGCTGAGCTTGGCGACGAACTAGGAGTGAACCAATGAAGTACGTGATTCTGATTTTGACCCTGGCGGGCTGCGGTGCAGCTCATCCCATCGAGGACGCGAGCACCGATGCGAGCGTCGACACGTTCGTCGACGACGCTGTCGTCGATGCCGAACCGGACGCGGTACCCGACACCACGCCGGACACCACGCAACCCGACACGACGCCCGGACCGGACACGGCGCCTCCGCCGACCATCGACGTGGCTGACGCGTGCGCGCGGCTTCAAACCGTCTACGACGAGCACGCGCTCGACTGTGATCACTTCTGCCCGTGGGAAGGACGGCCCGGTCCGTGCGACCTGGCCGCAGTCGAAGCGTGCGTCGTCGCCATCATCTACGCCGCCGAGATGGACGACTGTGCCGAGTACACCTACCGCCTCGCCAACGACATCATCTGCGACGAGACAGCTTGCAACTGACCAGCGCGCCGTATCAGGACAAGCATCCGAGACCAGGAAGCGCGCCGAAACAAGCAGACACCCGCGGTAAAGAGCGAGCCGTATAACTGCAGTCACCCGGTAAAACGTAGCGCGCCGTTCATTGCCCACCAAGCGAGCCGTGCAATCGGAGGCACCCACCCTTGCGGAGCGAGCCAAAGGTTTGGAGACACCCACATGGGTTTAGCGAGCCGACGGACAATAGACACCCATGGACTCGAAGCGAGCCGAAGCCGAGTAGCCACCCGTTCAAATAGCGAGCCGACGAAACGTAGTCACCCATTTCAATCGAGCGAGCCGTGCTATCTTAGACACCCGTTGGCGCCAAGCGAGCCGTCACGGACCTGCGTTTGCGTCTTTCGCAACGCGCAAGCGCAGGTCCAGCTCGCATTGATCACGACAGCAGTGAAACGCGCCGATGTGCGTCTCGACGTAAACCTCGCGCCACGGCGGTGGGAGCTGTGCTTCGACGATGTTCGGTGACGCGACCGCGCTCAATGTTCGGCCGCATTCATCGCAGCGCCAAAAGCCGTAGTGCTGCTCGTCGAAGTGCGCAGACACCGCTCACGCTACGATACGCACGTCTCGGAAGATTGTGAACGCGCCCACGACAACGATGAACGCGCCCATGGCGACGACGCTCGCGATGAAGATTGGGCTCGTCGGCTCGAACGTCCACGGGTCCCGTAGCGGCTCGTCAGGCAGCCCCTCGGCGCTCAGGTCGAGACCGGCATCGTTGATCCCGAGCCCCGAAAGCGTCGGACCGGAAGCTGGCGCCTGCCCCCCTCGCGCCGTGTCGAGGGTGATGGTGCCGTTGCGCGCGAGCTGCACACCGCGCTCGCTGAGCCACTGCTCGGGATCGATGTTGAGCGCGCGGTACGGACCGGGAAATGGCGCGGAGCCGTCGCGTGCGGGTCGACGCACCTCGAAATGGAGGTGCGAGCCCATGCGCGGAAACTTTCCGTTGGTGGTGTTGCCCACCGTGCCGATGAGCTTTCCCGGACCGACGCGCTGACCGAGGATGGGGTAGACGTGGTTCAGATGCGCGTAGACGGTCCGTGTCCCGTCGTCGTGGCGAATGGCGATCACGTTGCCGTAGCCGCGCGTCCGTCGGGCCTGGTCCGCCTCACGGCCGATGTACTCGATCTCCCCGCCGTCCGCTGCGAAGACGGGATCGCCACGGCTGCCGCGGAAGTCGAGCCCCGCGTGGAAGGTGGGCTGGCCCGACGTACGCCCGATGCGCGTGCCGAAAGCGGAGGTGCGCCGGGAGCGCGCGGGATCAACGGGTGGTGCGGCCATCTGTCATTCCTATGAGGCCGTGCGCCTCGGCGTATTCGACGGGGTCCTCAGCTTCGAGGTACGGCTGCGCTTCGCGCAGAAACTCGACGAACGACTCTTCGCCTTCGCTGCCGGCGAGCGCAGCTTCGTCGCGGAGCGCGGTGAACGCGACCCAGCGTTCCGCGAGGTACTGGTACCAAACCTCCGCCTCGGGGTCGGCATCGAACAGCGCGATGAGGCCAGGCACTGGCGGCTGTGATGCGAGGTTCGTCTCGATGTCGTCGGGCTCGAGCCCCGTGCCGGGTGCGTTGCGCGCCTGATAGCCCAAGTCCCACAGCACGTTGATGAGCAGCATGAGCTGATCGTCGGTTGGCGGATACTTGAAGCCGAGAAACTCAGTAAGCGCCCGTTTGGCGTTCCACGCTTGGTCGTAGAATATCGCGCCACCGACCTCACCCAACACCTCGTCCGCCCCCCTGTACTGCACGCGTCGCTCAAGCATGTCACCGACATTGAGCCACGTGCCGTCGCTCGTGTGTTCCCACTGAGGCTCCATCTCGAAAAACACCGCAGCGGCGCCTTCCGGTGGGACAAACTCGTCGAAACCGCCGCCCTCCGCAACCAACGGAAACTGCGCATCGAGCGCGCGATAGAAATCGTCGCGTGCCCAATCGTCCCACGCTTCGCTCTCGCGCTCCATACGCAGCTCGGACTCGTCGTCCTCATCAAAGATGGGATACGACATGAGCGCGTTGTACGTCTCGATGAGATCGGTGTCGGTCGTGTCGGCCGCAAAGTAGATAGTGCCGGCGTCGACGGTGACTTCATCGTTGTCTTCGTACGCTCTGAGTAGCGATCGGTGGTTCGACTCCATGGTGACATCGGTCTCGCCATACGGGTTCAACGTGGTGTACGGCACCTCCACCCAGCCGTCGTCGGTGACGTGCGGTTTCTCAGCGACGTCACGCAGCCGCACCGCCGTGTCGACCTCGTAGGCTTCGTCGGGCAGCGGATCGAAGACTTGGGGCTCTGGCATCAGACTTCCTCGATTTCGACGTGGTCCCACCGTTCGATGAGCGGCACAGCGTGGCCGGGGTCCGTGATGACAATGCGCTCGCCGTAGTCTTCGCGCACGACGAGCCCGATGTTGTCGGCGTGGACGTCGGCGAGGAGAAGACCGTTCTCCAAGAAGAAGGCGAGCGACTCGCCGAGGCCGTCGGACAGGTACGTGTGCTCCATCATCTCAGCCTGAATCGCGAGGAAGCGCAGCAGCGCCGCGAGTCGCTGCGCGCCACGCGTGCGCTGAAAGAAATCGATGTTCTCCCCGGCGTCGTGACTGATCTGCTTCCACGCCCAGTCCGCGTATTTGTCCTCAGCTTCGGCGACGAGCGCGTAGGGGTCCTTGCTGCGCTTGAGCTGCTTTCGCACGGCCTCGGCGTACTGCCGAAACTCGTGAAGGTTGTGGAACAACGCGGACATGCTGCGCGCCATGTAGCCACCGTCGTCGCGCTGCATCGCACTCGACCAATGCACCAGACTGTCGCGACCCACGCGCACCGCAGCCTCCCGCCACAGAACGTAAAGGGGACGCCGACGATGAAACGCGTTCTTGATTCGGTAGATGGCGTAATACTCGACCATCCCGTTCCACGCGTTTGGGTCATTCATACTGAGCGCCGCTGCGACGAAAAACGCTTCGGTCACGTCCGACGTGAGCTTGACGACAACGTTGGGCTCGTACGTCGGCATGACGCAGCCGTAGCGGCCGCAGCCGTACTCCTCGAAGCTGACCTTCGCGCGGCCCTTGCCATCCTCGGTGACGAGCGGCAGCCACTCTTCGTTCGGCACGACGGCGCGGACACGGTCCCAGGCCAAACCCAGATGCCGGTCAACCCATGCCGTTTCGCCAAGACCCGTCATCAGTTCGGTTGATTGTCGGCGATCCAAGTCGCCATGTTGAAACGGCGGCACAGTCGCTTAGCGACGAGGGCAGCGTCGTACGCTTCCTCGTAATGGTCTTCGCACAAACCCGCATCGATGGGGACGTAGCCACCTGTGTGGGCAGCCAGTTGGTTCTCGACGGGCTCTCCGCAGCCCACCGCGCAGCGAGGCCGATCTGCCATTTCAACGAACGCGTATCCCATTGCTCAGTGCGCTGCGGCCCAGCTGCATCCGTTGCGCTTGCCGATGCGAATCGCCTTGTTCGCGAGCTTCTGTTTCTTCTGCTGACGCGCTCTCTGGTACGCCGCGAGGGTGCCTTTGCAGCTCACGCGCTGCCGGCCACGAACGCTCTTCGCGCAGACCGGGTACTTGCGGTTCTTCTGGTCGAGGAAGCAGCTCTTCGGCATCTTCTTGCGCGTGCTCATCTTCTTCGGCGCCTGCTTCGCCCAGCCCTTCGTTGGCGGCGCCGCTTTGCCAAGTCCAGCGAACATGGACGGACGATCGGCGAGCGTCGCCCAGAGCATCCACGCACCGAGTAGGCCCCCCGCGACGACGACCATGCCGATTGCCTTGGGGTCGATTTGACCAAGGCCCTGAAGCTGCCCGAGCGAGCGGACGTTGTAGCGCGACGGATAGACGTATTGCATCAGAGCAGACCCTCTTCCTCTTCGACGAAGACGCGCGCGATGCCGACCGCCGCGCCGCTCAGGATGGAGAACAGCGCAAACTGCGCCGCTCGAGCTTCGTTGCCGCGTGCGGAAGCGATGAGACCCCCGACAGCGAAGACCGCGGAGACCGTAATGCCGCTGATTTGGAGCAGCCGTGCGGTCCTGCGCGAGACGTCCTTGGGCATTCCAGCAGGTTTGGGGCCTGTTCCGGTGGCGGTCACGGCCGCCGCGGCTAGGCCGCGAAGGTCCCGAGGCATCACCGCCCCGGGCCGCAGCGCGGCGTTTTGGCTGCAGCCGGCGCAGGCGCCGATGGTCGGGATGACGCGGTTCACAGCCTCGAGTCTAGCTCAGGGGCGTAGGAGGTGAAACGGCCGCCTTATCGACCCATTCTCGACGCAAATCGTCCTTGGCCCACTCTGGAAGCGTCGCAAGCAGCACCTCGTCGAAGCCTACGGGCAGCGAACGCGCCTCGAACGCCTCGTAGCTCCACAGATTCACGCCCGTTTTGAAGTCGATGCAGCCGAGACCATGGTCGTCCCAGCCCAGCCGCGTCCAGGACTGTGACGACAGCGCGCCGCCCATCGGAGCGTCGAGCCCGCGCTCCATTTCGTCAGGCCAGAGCTTCCACGCCGCCTCGTCGAGGAGATCGCTTCGTACCATCCGGCCCGGCCCGATGAGCTGCGGCGGATTGCTCCACCACGCAGCGCGGCGGTCCACCAAATCGAGCACCCACAGATCGGTCAGGCCCACGAGCGGCTTGTCGGCGTGGGCTGCGAGCGCATCGAAGGGGTTGCGGAGCGGAAACAGCAGCGGCGCCTTCGCCACAAGCCAATCGTCGGAGCCGATGAGGATGAACGCGTCTGGCTGCGTGGCGCGCACCGCGGCGAGCATCACGTTGTGTTTCTGTCCCAGCGGCGCGTTCGGCGTGCGAACGATGTGCCAACCAAGCGTTCGGGCTGCGCGCTCCGCCCAGTCTTCGCTCACCGCGCATACCAGCTCGACGTCGACCGCGGCCTCTCCAGCGAGCTTGGCGTAGTAGCCGAGCGTCAAAATCTCGATGCGCGGACGCGCCCACAGCGTCGTGCCGAGCGTGAGCTTCATTTCTTGATTTTAGCCCAGGTGCGGCGCAGTCCGGACTTGGTCGCCTCGAAGCCGATCGCGACGAAGCCGACAACCAGCTCTCGTGCGATCAGCACCAGAAACTCGAATGCGCCGTCGAAGGTGTGGTCGTCTTTGTTGCCGACCGCTTGGTGAAAAATGCTCATCCGCCTCCGTCCTTCGGGCAAACGAAAAGCGGCCAGGCTTTCACCCGCCGCCCTCCGCCTCGGGCTTCCTCGTGTGTAGGGAAGGGGCCCGTCTTGTTGTGATCTCTTTTCTACCAGCCCCCGGAGGGGGCGGCAAGATCAGCTCGCCCCGTGGACCCGGTGCCAGGCGGCGATTCGCGCTTCCCAGGCCGCGATCAGCTCCGCAGGCGGAATCGAGTCCTTGCCGCCCTTGCCGAAGGCGATGTGTACGACTTCACCTACCATCATGAAATCGTCCGCTGAAGGCGGCTTGGCCTTCTTTTCCTTCTTTTTCTTGCGGCTTTTGTCGGCCGCAGACCCCGCGCTCGCCGGCTGGTTCCCACGTCGCCCACGGCCCCTGCCAGTGCGCGCCTGAGCCCCCGCTTCGGGTCCTGCAGACCCTTCGACCGTCTCCGAGCCGCCCCCCTCAGGAGCCGTCTCAGGCGCCTTGGCGTCGCCCCCTTCGTCGGCCCCCTCGCCGCCCTTCGCTGCGCCGTTTCCGTCTTTGCCCGCCATGCTGCTCGTCCTTCTGACTACGCGTCCGCCCATCTCCAACCTCCACTGTGTAAAAGGAAAGGGGGGTATAGCACAGCGGTGATCGCCGCGTCAGGGTTGTTCTGGCTCTGGCTGCTTGGGGACGTAGCGAAAGACACCGTCGTTGGTGTTCAGGTTCTGCGCGACGTAGTCGTCACCGGGGCTCAGCTCCTCAGCCGTCTCGTTCATCAGGAGCTGAAACTCGTCGTTGAGCTTCTTGAACGTCGCATCGTTGCGGAGTTTGCGATCGATCGCCGCATTGGCCTTCTGTTGAAACTCGGCGACGACAACGTCGCTGATCTCTTTGCGCTTGTTGTCGAGCTTGAGCTGAAGCGCTTCGAGCTTGAAGCGCGTGGCTTCGTCTTCTATCTCGACCTCGATCGGCGCCGCACCATTGGCTCTGGACCGCTTGGCCGCTGCCGCCAACTTCTTCGCCGCCGCCAACGTCTTCTTCGTCGCGGTCTTCTTACGTGCTGCGCGCTTCTTCGCCGCTGTCTGCTTGGCTGTCATATTGGACACCTCCAAAGCCGAAGCCTAAAGACGGCGCGACCCGAGTGCAAGACGAGTGTGGAGGTGTCCCACACTCGAGCCAGCACCGTCAGACGACTGTACCGGCAAAAGCGGGGACTCGCACGATCAGCGCGGTGTAGAGCGCACGCATGACGACGTTGAAGACGGGCCGACCCGCGGCGCCGGGTGGGACCAAAGCGCCATTGACGAGATCGCTGTAGGCGAGGTCTTCGTCGATTTCAATGCCGCCAGCGCCAGTGTGCGGGCCCCGGTCCTCGAAGATGACGGGGTCGACCGCCACATTCTGTGCGCCGATCCACACCCCATCAACGGTATTGCCGTACTGGGCGAAGATCGTAAGTTCGCGCGCTTCGGGTCGCGGGTCCCAGTCGATGATCTTGACCTCCATGAAGGTCCGTTCGGGCCTGCGTCCGTGCGCGGGGAGTATGAAGGGAGTATTGAGCTGAATGATCATTGTGTGTCTCAGTCTACTCCCGGAAAGCCGAGAATGCGCATGTCGCCCATGTAGCCTTGGCCGGCTGCCGCGTGTTCGGTGAACGCGATGCCGACGTTCTTGATCGAGCCGCCCGTGCGCCATCCCGCGTCCCACGACGAAGCCGGCGACGTACCACCGCCAAACGCAGTCCAAGCGGACGTACTCGCAAGGATGTCTTGCTCTTCCGCGCCGAACGGCAGCACGTTGGCCAAGATGCGCATTCCTGGGTCGTTGCTCGCATCGGGCTCTCGAAGATCGAGCGTCACGCGCATCCAGGTGCCTTCGTCTGTGTTGAGAACAGAGCCGGTCAGATCGATGAAGGCGCCAACGTTGATGCCGTCGTCACCATTACCTGTCACAGCTCGGATGTTCGTCGACACCCGGTAGAAACTCACGCGGTGCGTGGGGTCTTGATAGCCGATGATCAGATGCGGCGTGCAGTTGAGCCCCAGATTGCCAGCCTGACGCGGACCCAGTCGCGCTTCCACGATGAAGCGATCAGGTAGCGTCGGCACATCGTTGAACGTGTAGAACGCCGTTGGCGTACCGCTACTGCCCGTGAACGAATGGACGACGATCGGCGCGTCAGATGCGTCGAGATTGACAGGCGATTCCGTAGCGATAGTGCTCTTGGCGATCGTTCCGGTTGGAGTGCCTATCACACCATCTGGCGTCCCGTCACCGTCGCCAAGCTGCGTGACGCCGGAGCCATCCCATGCCCACAAGACCTCAGCACCGCCGTCGATGTCGGCCTGCGAGTTGATGGCGCCAAACTCGGTCATCCGAAGAGCCCCGTCGCTTGAAGGTCGGCGATCATGGTGCCGACCACATCGGCCAGCTCGTTGAGCGACGTGCTGTTCGCGTCGAAGCTGCGGTCGGTGGTCACATTCGTCGGCGTGTACGCCGAGGACTGCCCGACCGGCGTGGCACCGAAGAAGCCGATGCCATTCGTGTTGAAGTCGCCGATGGTGATGTCGCCGTCGGCCGCCGCGCCTGTGCCCGCACCGCCTCTGATGGCGACGTCGCCACCGGCCGCGCCGGTACCGCCATTGTCGGCTCCGGCCGCGCCGCCTACGACAATGATCGCGCCGCCAGCCCCAGACGTTCCCGTCCCACCTGTGTTGGCACCCCCTGCGCCTCCCTGGAGAGTAGCGAAGCCGCCCTCTCGGCCCGCGAGCGCCGCGGCGCTCGCGCCGCCAATACCGCCAATCACATTGGCATCGCCGCCCGACCCACCGAACGTACCGGCTGCGAGCACAACTGCTCCAACGCCGCCGCGCATCTGCACCAGACCACCATCGCCGCCTTGACCCGTTGCGCTAGTCCCACCCGTTCCGCCGGTGTGAGTGCTGCCGCCACCGTCGCCGCCCAGGTTCGCGCCACTACCAGTGCCGCCAGTGCCGCCCACGACGCTGAGGGTGCCGCCAGAGCCGCCAGAGCCGGCTGCATTGTCGGAACCGGCACCCGGCTGCATTTGTATCAGGAAGCCGGCCGAGCCATCGGTCAGTGCGTTATCGTCGGTCGCAAAGGTGAACGCCTGACTCGCAATGAAGTCGTCCATGTTGATGCGCGTCGTCTCTGTACCGTCTGTGATGCTCAGCGCATCGCCTGTGCCGCCCGACGTCATGAAGGCTCGGTAACCCGCACCCGAAGAGCTGGCGCCCTGCACCGCGTTGAAGCACGCGATGTTCGCGGTCGCCGTGCTGTTGACCCCGACGCCCGCAGTGGTGTGTCCGGTGCCGAGTGACATGTTGATGCCGAAGCCAGACTGCGACTCGCCGCCGGGACTCATCGAAATCTGAATGCCGTCGCCCGAGCCCGTGTTCGTGCGGTCGAGCTGCATGAGATCGGTCGAGTCGGCCGAGTTGCTGATGTCGACCGTACCATTGGCAGTGGTCACAGCAATCGTGTTGCCGCCCGCGTAGGCGCCCTGAAGGTCCGAGACACCGCCCGCGCCAAAGGCCGTCCAGGTGCTGGGGGCTCCCGTCTTCTGGTACAACGTCGCGTTGACCGCGTCGATGAAGAGCGAGCCCAGCTCGCCCTCGGTCACATTCCCATCGGGATCGGCGTCGCCGAGAAAGATTGACGCCTCATCCGCGCCAGTGCCAGACGTGCGCATCTGGATAAACTCGCCGTAGTTGACGGTCTCGGCGCGGGTCGCTTGGTCCATCAGGAGGGGGTAACGCGGATCGGCCGTCGTGCCCGCCACGCTGCTGGTGAGTCGCACCGCGGACTCCGCGCTCGTCGATGAGCTGGTCGAAGCGTGCGAGAGGCGAAACGACGGATTGTTGACGCTGGCGCCGCCGGTCACATCCAGCGGAATGCCGACCGCGTTCCGGTTGATGTCGAGCGAGCCGACGATGTTGACCGACGGGTTGTCCGTGCTGTTGCCGATGTTGATCGATGTGTCCCCAGCGCCGGTCGAGACCGTCGTGGCGATGTTCACGTCACCGTCTGTCGTGCCGGAGAAACCGGGATCGAGGTTGACGCTGCCTCCGAGACGGCTGCCGCCTGCACCAGCGGAGTCGCCGCCAGTGATGGTCACGTCGCCGCCATCGCCGTCGAAGATGCCGGTCGAACCAGCATCTCCACCACTGAGAGTCAGATTGCCACCGTCACCATCACCGAAGGATGCGGAGTCGCCGCCCGCGCCGGCTGCGACGCTCAGATCACCGCCTACACCACCTGTGCGGCCAGCGCCCGTAGCTGCACCACCTGCGCCAGCAGTGATCGTTCCCGCGCCGCCCACACCGCCATCGTCTGTGCTGCCGTCGTTTGCACCGCCCGCGCCCGCGACATAGACGGCCGCGCCGCCAGTGCCGCCGTCGGTGCCCGTACCGACTCCGCCCGCTCCGGCAGTCAAGCTGATGTCTTCACCGGCCGTCGCCGCAGCAGCCGCAGCAAGCGCGACGGTGTTGTCCGGCGTGCCAGTCGTCATCACTGTGTCGAGGCTTGGCACGGCGCCACCTGCCGCCAGCTCGTTCAGCGCACCGATGACCGAGGTCGCCGTAAAGCCGACGAGGTCGACATCGCCAGCGCCAGGACCGTTGAACGGGATTGCCGACGTCGCACCGCGCGAGTCGAACGTGATGTCCGAGCTTCCGCCCGAGAGAACAGACACATCGCCGGGAAGCGAGCCGTTGCCGATGGTGATGGCTTGCGTAACCGAAGGCCCGATGTTGACGTCGCCGTCGACTGAACCGCCAGAGCCGCCGCCGCCTGCGATTAGGACATCTGCGCCCGCAGCGCCGCCTCCTCCTCCGTCAGTACCGGCATTGCCGCCAGTGATGGTGTTCAGGCCACCTGCGCCCGCCGCGCCTGTAGCAGTGCCTGCACCGCCGCTTCCGCCAGTGTAAAAGCATCCGCCACCTGCACCACCTGCAATCGCAGCCGTCGCAGCGCCGCCCGCTCCGCCGACGAAGAAGGCCGATCCACCGCTGCCCGCCGATGTCGCATCGGCTACGCCGCCTGGGCCTCCAGCGACCGTGATGAGTCCACCACTGCCGCTTCCAACGCCGCCGCCTAGGCCGCCTATGCCGCCGCGGACTGCCGTGAGACCGCCTGAACCGCCAGTCTCACCCCCGCCAGCAGCACCCGCACCACCAACGCCTGCGGCTACGCTAATCGGACCACCAGCGGCGCCAGAACTTCCACCTGAAGCCACAGCGCCTGTGCCACCATCAGCCGAGAAGGTTCCGCCTGCGGTACCTACGGTCGTCGAGGTGCCTGCGGTCGCCGACAGATTGCCGGCGGCTCCCGTGCCGCTAAGGATACTGATGTCGAGGTCGTTGCCGCTCGACTGAAAGATGAGGCCGGGGCTGATTCCTGTTTGGTCCTGGACGCCATCGGTCACGAGAACACCAGTGCCGCTTCCGCCCGCTACGACACGAACACCACGGCCGGTCGTCGTTGCGCCCATATTGATGTCGATACCGTCGCCGGACCCTGCAAAAGAGCGGTCGATTGTCAGCACATCGGTCGTGTCTGCCGAGTTGGACATCGCGACTGCACCATTGGCAGTCGTGACGGCGATGGTGTTACCCGCAGCGTACGCCTGCTGAAGCGTGTTGCCGGCGCCTGCGCCAAACGCCGACCAGGTGCTGGGCGCACCCGTTTTCTGATAGAGCGCCGGAGTCGCCGCATCGAGGAACAGCGAACCAACATCGCCCGAAGTGACATTGCCGTCGGGATCGGCATCGCCGATGAAGATGGACGCCGTTTCCGCGCCAGTACCTGTGCTGTTCAGCTCGATCAGCTCAGCGATGTTGACGCCGCCCTCGGCCGAGCTTGCGCTGGTTAGGTCGAGAATGCCGCTGTGTGTCCAGCGCGTGGTTCCCGAGCCCGAGTTGACGGCCACGGCCGCGCTCGTGCCCAGGTCGACCGAAACCGACGCGTCGATGCTCACGACGCCCGCAGAGGCCGCAGGAACCGAAGCCCCGCCGGCTTGGAGGACAACACCACCTGTGGTGCCCAAACCCGAACTGATGGAGGCCAAAGACACGTCGCCACTGGTCGCGCCTGCGGTGCTCGAATCGCTCAGGATGTCGATGTCACCGGCTGTCCCGGCACCTCCAATGGTTGTCGTAACCTCCATCGAGCCCGAGTCCGCGAGGAGCTGTAGAATGTTCGCCCCCGCGTTGACGTTGACTGCGCCGGCTGCGCTGACCCCCATCGCTGTCGTTCCGCTGATCTGAAGATCGAGAAGCGATCCTGTGCCGCTCGTCTTATTCGCGAAGATGGCGGGGCCGTCTCCCGCGTCGACGATGTGCAGGCCATCGCCTGTCGCACCTGCGGCGAGATCGACACGCAGTCCGTGCCCTGTCGAGCCCGTACCCAACGCCACTTCGATGGCATTGCCTGTGACGGCTTGACCACCGGGCCCCATATCGACGAAGAGCCCTCGACCTCCGCCAACGAACGTGCGTGAGATGTTGACGTTGTCATTGGTATTGAGGCTGTTGACGAAGTCCGCGGTGACACCGTCGGCCGCCACGTTCATCTCTGTCGTCGTGAGAATCTGGCCAAATGCAGTAGTCATCCGATGATCCCTGTGAGCTGTAGGTCTTCGATGAGAGTGCCAAGCACGTCGGCGATCTCGTCGACGTTGGTTGAATCTGCGTCGTACGTACGGTCGGTCGTGACGTTGGTGGGCGTGTACGCTGCGCTCTGCGGCGTGGGTGCCGTTCCGTAGAGGCCGAAGTTGGTGCCCGTGTGCGCGAGATCGCCGGCGAGGAGCGTTAGGCCGGACTGGACCCAGAGTGCTGCGTTGATGGTCGAGGC
>JAAENP010000401.1 GCA_024224155.1 bacterium | reverse complement strand
GCCCCCGCTGACCGCGTCCGGGTTCGATCCGGAGCCCGTCGCGCAGTTCCGGCGCTGGTTCGAGGCCGCCCGGGCCGCCAAGCTGCCGCAACCCGACGCCATGACCCTGGCGACCGCGGACGCCAGCGGTCGGCCGCACGCGCGCGTGGTGCTGCTCAAGGGCGTCGACGTCGAGGGGTTCGTGTTCTACACGGACTACCACAGCGCCAAGGGCCGCGAACTCGAGGGCAATCCCGACACACATCGTATAATGCACCTAAGCCCAAACTCTCTGGGAAGTGGGCGACCATAAAACACCCTTTCCATCCTTTTCGCAATCGCCGTTTTCGCATCATGAAAACCAAGCGTGTGAACGGGATCGAAACGCTGATCCTTGACGGCACGGACCGAGGCTCCTTCTCGGTGCTTCGCGAGTGGACCGACCGGGCGGACCCGCTTGAATCGCTCGAGCACGAGGCCAACCCGACGAGTCTGAGCATCCCCATGCTCCTTGAGCTCGCCGCCTTGGTCGAGACTCTGGCCGAGGATCTGGCCGAAGGCCCCGCCTCGCCGAAGCGCTAGACGGACCCGCTCCCCACGCCGTCCCCCGGAGCCTCCCGGGCCACACCGTCTCAGGCGGGCGCAGGAGCCCCTTGCGCTCGCCTGCCGTCTATAGCGACTGGAGTGCCCCATGAGAACCGAGTTCGAGGACCCGCCCCTTCAGGCGCGCGACCGCGCCGCCGCCGCTCAGGCCATCGCCAACATGCTGGAGTGCACGATGGCCTGTTCCGACATTCGCTCACAACAGGGGAGATTCGATCATGATGACCCAGATCCAGGAGCAGCACCGACAGAAACTCGCGTACGTGTACCTGCGCCAGTCCACGTACGGCCAGGTGCTGCATCATCGTGAAAGCACCGAGCGCCAGTACGACCTGCGCGCCAAAGCCATGGCGATGGGCTGGCCGCCCGAAAGGATCCGCACCTTCGACGGGGATCTGGCCTCCTCGGCCAAGCCCCTGAGCGAGCGCGAGGACTTCAAGGCCATGATGTTCGACGTGTCGATGAAGCGCGTCGGGGCCATCTTCGCCCTCGAGTGCTCGCGCCTGGCCCGCTCCAACGCCGAGTGGCACAGCCTGCTCCAGGTGTGCGCGCTGAGCGACACGCTTCTGATAGACGACGATGGCTGCTACCATCCGGTGCAGTTCAACGACCAGCTGGTGCTGACGTTCAAGGGGGCCATGTCGCAGGCCGAGCTGCACATGATGCATCTGCGCCTGCACGGCGGCAAAGCGCACAAGGCCGGCAAGGGCACCCTGCGCTTCGCCTTGCCCGCAGGGTATCGCTTCGACAGGCAGGACCGGATCGTGCAGGACCCCGACGAACAGGTCCGCGAGGCGATCGGGCACTTCTTCGACGCCTTCAGGAAGGCGCGCAGTGCCTACGGCGTCGTGGTCCAGTTCCACGAGGAGGGCCGGCTGTTCCCGAAGCGCGCCTACGGCGGGGTCCGCGACGGCAGGCTGAGCTGGGGGCCGCTGAACCTCAGGCGCGCGCTGGACGTGCTGCGCCACCCCTGCTACGCCGGCGCCTACGCTTGGGGCCGCAGCCACACCACGCAGACGCTCTCGGACGAGGGCCAGGTGTGCCAGCGTGTCGAGAGGCTGCCCGTGGACCAGTGGCCGGTGCTGATCCCGGACCATCATCCTGGGTATGTTAGCTGGGATGTCTGGGAGGCGAACTGCAGGATCGTCGACGGCAACGCGCGTCGGGCCAAGGAGGGCTGTGCGGGCTCGGCCCCCCGGGAGGGGCGCGCGCTGCTGCAGGGTCTTCTGTACTGCATGCGCTGCGGTCGACGGCTTCGCACGTTCTACCAAGGCACGGGCGGGCGCTACGCCAGCTACGTGTGTGAGGGCCAGCGGCCGGACGCCCTGGCGCGGCGCACCTGCCGCGTGTCGCTGAGCGCCGCGGTGGCCGATCCGGTGGTCGAGCGCCGGGCTCTGGCACGCCTCGAACCGGCGCAGGTGCAGCTGGCCGCGCAGGCCTGGGCCGAGGTCGAGCGGCGCCAGGCGGCGCAGGAGCGCCAGTGGCAGCTGAGGGTCGAGGCGGCGCGCTACGACGCCGAGCTGGCGCATCAGCGCTACGAGGAGGTCGATCCCAAGCGCCGCCTGGTCGCCGACTCGCTCGAGCAGGCCTGGGAGGACGCGCTGGCGCGCCTGCGCGAGGCCGAGGCGCAGCGCACCGCGCACCGCCAGGCGCAGCCCCGGGGGCTCGACGCCGAGCAGAAGCGCCGGCTCATGGCCTTGGCCGAGGATCTGCCGCGGCTTTGGTCCGCGCCGTCCACGCGGGCGAAGGACAAGAAGCAGATCCTGCGCCTGCTCATCAAGGACGTCTTCGTGGAACGCGACACCTCGCCGGGGGGCAAGGCCGTTCTGCACGTTCGCTGGCACGGAGGCACCAGTGAGGATCTTCCAGTCGAGCCTCCACTGATGCGCTGTGACCGGACCCGCTACGGGGCCGACATGATCGCCGAGATCCGCGAGCTGGCCAGGACGCGCACTGACCGGCAGGTCGCCGAGCACCTCAACGAGCAGGGGCGCCTGAGCATCACGGGCAAACCGTTCAGCGGGAAGATGATCAACTGGGTTCGCAGACAGCACGACATCCCCGGCCCCAACCCCAAGGGCGAGAACGAGCTGACGGTGCGCGAGGTCGCCGAGCGTTTCGGGATCAAGGTGGACATGGTCTACTACTGGATTGAGCAGGGCTGGCTGCCGGCACGACGGCAGCACCCACACAGAGCGTGGCGAATCGTGCTGAGCCCGGAGAAGGAGGAGGAGCTGTGGCAGCGGATCAAGAACTCCCGCATGCTGGGCAGGTGACGACTCACAATGTTCTGTCGTTGAGGCGGTCAGGCGAAGTCCGGCCGCCTGCGCGGCAGGCCGAATCCACGGAAATGTCATACTGTCAATGAAACGTCTGCAAGGACGCCGACCTCGGATCGAGGGCCGAGCGGCGCGGGCACCCCCGCCACCGGCCCCCGCCGCCTCCCCGAGGGGAGGGACTGTGGTAGACTGAGCAGGTGCCGGCCCCTCGACGGGGAGGCTCGCGAGGCTCGGTGACCGAGCCTCGGAGCGCCCCGACGGGGTCCAGGCTGCGACAGCGAGGTGCCGATCGAGCCGCCTGGCGCCGAGGAAGGGCGTCCGGACGGGCGGTCGGTGCCGCCCGCCGGGCCGCACGCTGCGGCGCGCGACCTTCCCGATGAATCCGATAGAAAGTGGAGTCTGATGGCCATGTCCACCGGGTGGGCCGGGGGCGTTGCCGCCCCACAGGGCCGTTACCGGCCCACAAGTCCCCCTAAGAACCGGACGTGCGAGTTTCCCAGCATCCGGCTCAAGCACTCCCCCAAGCCCCCTCGCGGAAGCCGGTAATGTCATCGGGTCATTTCCTTGACCGACCCGTCATATCCTCTCGTGAGCCGATGTAACGGGCGAGAGCAGATGAGCTTTCCAAGCACCGACGTCACCGAGACCACCACCCCTAGCCAACCGTCCTTCGTAGACCGTGCCATACCTGAAGTAGAGGGATGTGAGCCCCCGCTCGTTCGGTGTTCTTCCAATTCCTCCTGCCTCGCATTACCTCCGCAATAAGAAAGCGTGGTGACTGCACACGTCGTGTACGAGACCGAGCCCGCAGCGCCGAGGCGCTGCTCTATTCCTACGAATCTCGCGTCACCGGACAGCTTCCGTTTCGCGGTAGAGCACCAGTCGGACGTCTGCCCCCTTTCGGGTGAGGCATCGAGCCTCTATCCACCCCGTTACAGGGCGGCCTTCGCTTCTTCCGACATCTCAATCCCGCACCCCAACAGCTCCCCTTACGGTTCGCCTGCCCAGAGGGCGAGGATACGGGGTTGCCACGTTCCGCCATTCGAGTACGTCGGGACAGGTGCCTGCTGTCGGCCGAGAGGGCGTGGCATCAACCACTGGTCCACGATGACGCATTTTTGAGACGGCATGCCCCCCTTCCAATGCCTTTTGGCCCAAACCTTTCAACCCCTTTGGCTTGTTCGCAATGACGACCTTTATCACAGATTCACATGTGTTCACCATACCGACTCTCTAGCCCTCACCCGGATTGAGGTTTCCAGGAGGGGACGCCACTCGCGCTTTGTCCCCCGCACGTCCTTTTTGCTTTGGTACATTGTCCCGGCAGCTCTTGATTCATGCCGGTAGATTCACCTGGTGGAACAGGTGGTCCCCTCTCATCCGTCGGGGGACAACTCGAAACAGCGACTTCGTGTCGCAACAAAAAGACTGCGCTACCATCTTCAGCGCGACCCCCTGCTGGCCG
>JAAENP010000400.1 GCA_024224155.1 bacterium | reverse complement strand
GCCCCCGCTTCGCTCCCACACAACCCGCCTGCGACGCCGCCTCCAACGTCACATCGAAGATCCGACGAGGAGCTTCAGAGGCCGCCAGACGAGCCCGCATGTCCACCAGAACGGTGTGCGCGAAGCTGCCCCATTTGCCAGCACGATAGCCACCTACGCCCGCGGCGAAGCGCCATCGAGTATCGAAGCTGTAACGTTCCACCGCCTCGCGGTCCGATAGCCCCTCCAGACGCTGCAGCACCATCACCGCGGCCACGACCGAGGGAGGAACCGAACGGCGTCCCTTGTGGCTGAAGAGATCGGCAAACATCTCGTCGGGAAACAACCGATGACGCTCTCGGTGCAGCACCGAGTAGATCGAGCTCGTCGGGAGAGCCTCCTCACAGAACCAGCTCACATCATCCAGGAGATCCTTCTGCAACTCCGCACGTCCCAGGCTCATTCTTCGCTCCTATGACTGATTGCAGCTCCGCCGCCGCCATTCTCTCATTGCGAGCGACGGATTGGAGCGACGGATTCCAGATCTCTTCCCGCCCCGAAGGGGCCGAATCGTAAAGCCCGGGGCCGCGCATGCGGAGCGTAGCGACGCGAGCGAGCCCCGGGTCAGGGGCTCTCGATCTCCCCGCCCTGGAAGGGCGGAATCGAGCGACGCAGGACTACCGGCCGGCTTGGTAGCAGAGGGTAGGGCGGAGGGATTGCCTCCGCCCCCCCGTTGTCGCAATGGGGTCAATTCCCCATTTTCTTCCGTCGTGAGGGTCTCTCACGGGCGACCCCATAGAGGTT
>JAAENP010000399.1 GCA_024224155.1 bacterium | reverse complement strand
GGAGACGCTGGTCGATCCTGCACGTTTCCAAGGGACTTGTTATCGGGCAGCGAACTGGATCGAGGTCGGGCTCAGCGCGGGCCGCGGCCGGATGGACCGAACTCACCAACGCCATGGTCTGAGTCCCAAAAAAGTCTTCCTTTACCCTCTGGTTCGCGGCGCGGCGCGCCGGCTGCGGCAACGCTGAGGAGGCACGCGATGGGGACGCCAGCTCCGGACATGGCCACAGCTGAGCCCTTTGAGCAATCGCATGCCAAGTTTGCTGATATGCTTTGCTTTCTCAAGGGCGAGAAGGCAGGTGCGATGACGCACAGTGATCTGGAAAGGGAAATAGAAGAGCGAGGGCTAGAGCTTCTTCGGCGGATGTTTCAAGAGCACTTGGATCTGCGTAGCCCCGGCACGGCGACGGAGCCGGTGCGCGATGCGCAGGGCATACAGCGCGAGCCGACGCGGCCGCACGAGCGGATTCTGGGCAGCGTCTTCGGTCCGGTCGAGGTGCGTCGTGTGGGGTACGGGGCCGAGGGCTCGGCGAGCCTACATCCTCTGGACGGGGAGTTGAATTTGCCTCCGGAGCGCTACTCGCACGAGTTGCGTCGCCGGGCCGCTGTGGAAGTGGCGAAAGGCTCGTATGAGGAGGCTCTGGAGGCAGTGGGGAGCCACAGCGGCACGCAGGTTCCCAAACGTCAACTCGAAGAGCTGGCTCAGCGGGCGGCTGAAGACTTTGACGCCTTTTATGAGCAGC
>JAAENP010000398.1 GCA_024224155.1 bacterium | reverse complement strand
TTGGAACGAAATGAGATGAGCATAAAGGTCCAGCGTGGTTCTGAGCTGCGCATTCCGAGGCAAAGCGGCCAGTGATTCCGATCCAAAACGGCCACTGATTCCGATTTAAGGCGGCCAGCGATTCCGACGCCAAAGCGGCCAGTCTGATTGGGCCTACGATCAACGTCGTTGGGTGATCCCTTGGGGGCTAGCCTCGCGCCTTTTCGAGAGGAGCGAGGATGCCCAGAGAGCGATTGCCCATGCGCAAGATACGAGACGTTTTACGGCTTCATGCCGACAAGCTGTCCAAGCGGCGGATTGCCGTCAGCGTGAACCTTGGCCGTACGGCGGTGCGCGATTACATCAAGCGCGCGACCCGCGTCGGCCTGTCCTGGCCGCTACCCGCGGATCTTTGTGACGAGGCTCTGGATCGGTTGCTGTTTCCGCCGCCGACCCAGGGGCGCAGGCCCTGGGGCGACGAGACCCGGGGAGACGAGGTGCCCGCCGCGCCGGCGCGCCGATCGCCGCCTGACTGGCCGCTCCTACATCGCGAGCTCAAGAGATCCGGGGTGACCCTGTCGCTCTTGTGGGAGGAATACCGCGCGGCCCATCCCGAGGGCTACGGCTACAGCCGGTTCTGCGACCTCTACCGGGCCTGGAAGGGCAAGCTCAAGCCCACCATGCGCCAGGCGCATGTCGCCGGCGAGAAGATGTTCGTCGACTACGCCGGCACCACCGCCGAGGTGATCGATCCCCTGACCGGCGAGATCCACGAGGCCCAGATCTTTGTCGCCACGCTGGGGGCGTCGAGCTACAGCTACGCCGAGGCGACCTGGACCCAGAGCCTGCCGGATTGGATCGGGGCGCATACCCGCGCATTTGCCTATTTCGGCGGTGTGCCGGCCCAGGTGGTGCCGGACAATCTCAAGTCCGGCGTTGTCAGGGCCTGCCTCTACGACCCCGAGATCAACCGGACCTATGCCGATATGGCGACCCACTACGGCACCGCCATCGTCCCGGCGCGACCGCGCAAGCCCAGGGACAAGGCAAAAGTCGAAGTCGCCGTCCAGGTCGTCGAGCGCTGGATCCTGGCCCGCCTGCGCAACCGCCGCTTCTTCTCGTTGGCCGAGCTGAACCAGGCCATGGCCGGGCTACTGGAAGACCTCAACGGCCGGATTACGCGCCACCTCGGCGCTTCTCGTCGGCAACTGTTCGAGGACCTCGACCGGCCGGCACTCCGGCCCCTACCCGGCGCGTCCTACCTGTACGCCGAATGGAAACAGCGCCGCGCCGGCCTCGACTACCACGTGGAAGTCGCCAAGCACTATTACTCGGTGCCTCATGCCCTGGCCAAACAGAAGCTCTGGGCGCGCATCACCGATCGCAGCGTCGAGGTTTTCCACAAAGGCAAAAGGGTTGCAGCCCACATGCGCGCCTCCAGCAATCGGCGCCACACCACGATCCCCGAGCACATGCCTTCATCACACCGCCGTCATGCCGGCTGGACCCATGAACGCATTTGCAACCAGGCCAGCGCCACGGGGGCCAACACCGCGGCTCTGGTCGGGGTCATCCTCAAGAGCAGGCCTCACCCCGAACAGGGTTTCCGCTCTTGTATCGGCATCCTGCGTCTGGCCAAGACCCATGGGCAGGACAGGCTGGAGGCCGCCTGCGAGAGGGCCTTGGAGATCGGCGCCCACTCCTATTCCTCGCTCAATTCGATCCTCAAGAACAACCTCGATCGCCGCAAACCGCGACAGGCCACGGAAGGGCCGGCAATCGATCACGCCAATATCCGTGGCTCCAGATACTTCCATTGAGGAGACATCATGCTTTCCCATCCCACACTCGACCAACTCAAGAACCTCAAGCTGCACGGCATGGCCCGCGCCTTTGCCGAGCTCGGCGACAATCCCCAGGCCGACGAACTGGACCACGCCCAATGGTTGGCCCTGCTGCTCGACCGCGAGGAGGCCGAGCGTGACGACCGCCGCCTCACCTACAGGCTCCACAACGCCCGCCTGCGCCACGCCGATGCCGCGATCGAGGACATCGATTACCGCACCCCCAGGCGCCTCGACAAAGCCCTCATCCAGCAACTGGCAAGAGGCCGGTGGATCGCCCGAAAACAGAACCTGATCATCATCGGTCCCTGCGGGGTCGGAAAATCATGGCTCGCCTGTGCGCTCGGCCACAAGGCCTGCCGCGACGACTTCTCGGTGCTCTACAAACGCCTCCCCAGGATGTTCGCCGAACTGGAGCTGGGACGCGCCGATGGTCGTTTCCCCCGCCTGTTCCGCGCCCTCACCAAGGCAAACCTCCTGATCCTCGATGACTGGGGACCTGACCGCCTCAACGCCGAGCAGCGCCGCGACCTCATGGAAATCGTCGAGGACCGTTACCAAAACGCCGCCACCCTGATCACCAGCCAACTGCCGCTGGCCAAGTGGCACGACGTCATCGGCGATCCCACCTTCGCCGACGCCATCCTCGACCGCATCGTCCACAATGCCCACAGACTGGAACTCGACGGACCCTCCATGCGAAAGATCAAGGCGGACAAAAACGGCCCGGCCAACATTGACCAGGCAAAAGGAAAATGACATCAACCGATCACCCAACGGCGAAGATCACGCCCGCCAAGTCGGACCGCTGAAAAAGTGGCCGTTTTGGATCGGAATCAGTGGCCGCTTCCCCGTCGGGATCAGTGGCCGCTTTCATCGGAATGCGCACTTGCCCACCTCGAGTGGGCGCTCGGTTACAGAGAGGCCGCCTTCGCGCGCTCGGCCGACGCGATAGCGAAGGCCGTTCGGACTCGAACTGACGCCAACTCGCTGCCCTATGCCCTGACCTGGGACACGCTCCTCGCGGCTTTCGACCGCAATCAAGAACGCATCCGCGCTTCCGCGACGCGCCTGTTGGAGTACACCCGGACGACGGGTGGCGTGTTCTGGGTGCGCATTCCGAGGCAAAGCGGCCAGTGATTCCGATCCAAAACGGCCACTGATTCCGATTTAAGGCGGCCAGCGATTCCGACGCCAAAGCGGCCAGTCTGATTGGGCCTACGATCAACGTCGTTGGGT
>JAAENP010000397.1 GCA_024224155.1 bacterium | reverse complement strand
CGACCTGATGCCTTGCCTGCTTGTGCTTGAGGCCGCTCGTCCGAGCCTGGTCGTCGTGGCTCGACCGCAAGGTCGCCGCCATCGATTCCGTCTTCTCCCTTCAGAGTGGAGTCGGTCGCCGCAGCTGCGAGTCCTCGCTTCTATCGCCCACGCTGTCCCGAGCGCACGGTCCTCTACCGCGCTATGGCCCACCATTTCGAGCAGTTCGTCCAGGTGTATGAGGAGCGTTTCCTCCACACCCACAGCTACCTGCGCGGCTGCGTCGAGCCGGCGGTTTATCGCTACCTCGACTGCGGCATCTTCGACCACGGCGTTGCGCGGGTACGCTGCCCGGAGTGCCGGCACGAGTTTCTGAACGCCTTCTCCTGCAAGCTCCGAGGCCTGTGCCCGAGCTGCCACCAGAAACGTGAGCTTCTGTGTCGGTCGTCGACAACCTCCTGTCCTGGTACCACAGCGGCTTTTCGGCACACGGCGCGGTGAGAGTCGAGGACCGCCAGGGCGCCGTGCGGCTGGGCCGGTACATGATCCGTTGTCCGATCGTTCTAAAGCGGCTGAGCTGGGAAACAGAAACCGGCGATGTTGTTTGCCGGGGCCGACCCTCCCGCCGCGGAGGACCCGGCGGCGGTCACGCCCGCTGGGATGTCCTCGAGTTCCTCGCCCGGGTCGTCGACCACATTCCGGAGCCGTCACAGCAGACAGTGCGCTACTGGGGTTACTACGCCAATGCGGCTCGCGGCAAACGCCGCAAGGCCGCAGCGGTAGGAGACACCACCCAGACACCGGGCCGACAGGACGACGACGAGTTCACCCGACGCGCTCGTCTCAGCTGGGCGAAGTTGATTCGCCGTGTCTACGAGGTCGATCCGCTCTTGTGCCCGTTCTGTGGCGCTGAGATGAAGATCCTGGCCTTCATCGTCGACTTCGCTGCTGCCAAGGCGACAGCCAAGAGCCTCAAGCTCCCGGCCCAGGAGCCCGAGCCCTTGGCCCACGCGCCTCCGGAGACCCTGGAGCTCATCGCAGAATCCGCCTGATCTTCTGGCGGCCAGTTTCCGCCACCGTGGAGCTGGGACACGTGCGCCGCCTGCCCGGTTCAAGTGGCTAATAGTTCAACTCGAGGTGTCCCGCGGATGCGCTTGCACGAGTTCAGGCGGCTGCACCGGGTCCCGAGCTCGCTCAAGAGTCCGCCAAGTGCCACTCCGCGGCCGCACCACGGCCCAAGACCCCGCACCCCT
>JAAENP010000396.1 GCA_024224155.1 bacterium | reverse complement strand
TCCTCGACTTCGAGGTAGTCGTTCGCGACGCGCTGGCGAACGACGTAGGCGCCGTCGATGTAGGCGGCGCGCTGGGCCTCGGTCTTCCCCGGCGCGGGGCACTTCCGGAGCATCGCCATCGGCATCATGGCCCGTGCACCGCTTGGCGTCGAGGCGATCCGTAAGCAGCACCCACATGATCGCCCGAACCACACCAAGAAATCTCCGGCACCGGCGGTCCACGCCGCGACCAAGGCGCTCCGAAAGCAAATGAAGGAAGCCTACCGGCTCTTCGTCGAGGCCTACCGAGAGGCAGCTGCCAGCCTCCGCGCCGGGAATCTCGAGGCGGCATTCCCGCCCGGCTGCTTTCCGCCGCCTCGGCCTTTCGTCCCGGCGAATGCCGCGCTGCCATATGGCAGAGCAGGTCCGGCAAGGGCGCCCGGGTAACGTCGGTCGCTGGCCGGTCACAGCTCACCGGTCGAGTCTCAGTCCTCAGTCCCCTCCCGGCTTCGTCGCCTCGCGCGTGGCCGTGGCGAGGTGCGCCTACGAGTTGCGGAAGGTACTGGAAATCGTGCTCGGCCAGCCGATCTCAGCGCCTTCCTGGAAGCACGACGGCGAGGAACGCCGCCTCGTGGCGGTGCGCGGCGAGGGGAAGGCCCTTGCAGGCAACACGAGTTGGCCAGTGTCGCTGATTCGTTGCCGATTCGCGTGGCACCTTAACGCATTCAAACCTCCATGCTGCTGAGGGCTTGGCGAAGGTCCTCGAGAAACGAAAGCGTGTCGCAGGTCTTGAAGGAGTAATGCCGGCTCACCGCGGTGAGATGTCGGTCGTAGCTGACGAGATGCGTTGCTCTTCCGTTGTCGGCACACAGCAGGAAGGCGATGTCGTCAGCGTCGACAGGGTAGACGGGCATATGGAAGTGCGCGATGTAGACTTCGACGCCGAGCTCGACGAGTGACCGCAGGAAATCCTTGATGGCAGCCTCGGGGATCGCCTTCTCGAGAAGCTTCTCGGTGTACTCGAGGAGCGTGTCCTGTGAGAAGAGGATCGTGAACGCCCCGGCCTTCCAGCGCTCGAACAATTCCCTGTTGGGGCTGGAGGGGCCTGCGCTGAGCTCCGCGGCGAGCAGGATGTTGGTGTCGGGTACGGCTCGTAGCGTGGTCGTGACCACCTATCACTTCACCCGCCCGAGCTCTCGCTGGAAAGACTCGAAGTCCGCCAGCGCGTCACTCCGGCCGTACCCTTGCCGTTTTCTCTCGGCGTGCTCGGCACGAGCCTCGTCGACGATCCGGATCGCCTCTTTCGAGTACGTTCTGGTGGCCCCGAACCGCACTCTGTCGCCATGCTTTTGCAGCAGCACAGAGATGTCTGCATCGCCATCGAGGAGGTCGGTGATGATCTCCGGATGGGCCTTCAGGTGCGCCAAAGGCAGGTCTTGCAGCTTGTCGAGTTTCGGTTGCATCTCGGTTCTCCTCGGGGTCGGCGTCGGCCCACGAACCTGATCCTACCTCAAGTCGAGCTGCGAGGAGATCCTGGAGATCGTCCTCGACTTCGAGGTAGTCGTTCGCGACGCGCTGGCGAACGACGTAGGCGCCGTCGATGTAGGCGGCGCGCTGGGCCTCGGTCTTCCCCGG
>JAAENP010000395.1 GCA_024224155.1 bacterium | reverse complement strand
TGGTAGCAGCTGCAGCGAAAGTGACCGTTGTAGGCGGAGCCCTCCTGTCGGCCGTAGGTCTCGCTCACCGAGCTGTCCAGGTCGAGGATGATCTCGCGCTTCGGCTTGCGCTGCCGCAGGCGGTCGATCCACCTCCCCGATAGATCCGTCAAGGCTTCGAGGTTCTCCGGCCGCGTGAGGACCGCCGTCTCGAACCGGCCCATCTGACTGGTCGAGGCGGCGTTGCGCTCCTTTGCCCTGCCGCCAACGACATGGCGCATGGCGGGGTCCACCGCCAGCCGCTCCGCATCGTTGGTGTCTTCGTATCCCGCCAGGCGGCTGAACACCGATTGCCGCAACAAGGCCACCATGCTGTGTTGGCTGTTGCGCCCGATCCTCCAGTCGGTCAAACCGCCGGCCGCCGTGACGGTGAGCCCCAACGCCTCGTCGAGTTCCCGATAGGCCAGGAGACCGGCATCGCTGGTGACCTTGGAACCGTGGAACTCGAGCTTCAGGCGACGGTCGAAAACCACTCGGACAGCGCCTTTTCCGCTTTCACCCATCAGATTCTCCCGATTGGCTCGCGGTGGAGCCGAGGAAAGCCTTTGTTCATGGGCCTGATCCAGGGTTCATTGTGCCTGATTTGGACTTCAATCTGGGAAATCCGGGTCAAAGACGATTCGCGAGACCGACGCGCAAGCGGTCGCTAGCGTCGTTTCCGACGCGGTGGGCCTCGAAGGCATCACCGCCAGCTCCGACTACATCCTCGGCTACGACGGCACCACCGCAACCCTCGCCGCATCCCTCGGACGCATCCAGCGCGTGAGCCACGAGCTTCTCGAAGCGATCGCTCCGGACTCCGAGCTCGAGGCCGCCGCGTAGGCGGCCTCCCCTCCCCTTCTTTGGCAAGCCGGCGAGTCTCGGCATGTGAAAACTGTCCCCCCCGCGGCCGATCCACCGCGGGGGCTCGCACCAGCAGGGCGGCGGTGCCGGGAAAGTTGTCGCGCCCCGCAGGCCCCGCGCGGGAGAAGGGTGGGACGGGACGCACTCAGGACGTCCCGTTCTTAGTCGGGAAGCTCCGCGCGGGGCTCTCGAAGTCGCCCTCCGGCCATTGTCACGATGATCGCCACGCCCGCGCGCACGATGTCTCGCTTCTGCCACATGGCCCCTCCCTGTGTGGGGGTCCGCATCACTTCCAGGCTTCGAGCATGGCCTGGATAATCTCCTCGTAGCGGTAATACACGACCGAGTGGCCCTCACCCGGGTAGATCGTCGGCTCGTCGCAGGACGGGATGCGGCCGCACACATATCCAGCGATTATCGGGTCCACCAGAACGTCTTCCTCACCATGGAAGACCAAGACCCTTGGGGCATGGATATCCTCGAGCTCGAACGGCCAGTCGCGGCGCTCGATTGTGAGGTCGCGCGTTATGCCTTCGGCACCCTGGCGAAACGCCTCGACCAGTTCTGCACCGTACTCGCGGCGCTTGAAGAACTGCTTGTCTTTCGCAGACAGACTCGTGTCGCCGGAACTCTCCGCCAGGCCGACAGGATCGCGGAAGACGGCGATTCTCATTATCCTCGAGAGAGCTCGTATCAGCCACGGACCGTTGTTCGCGCTCCAGATGAACAGTCTGTTGATCCGGGAGCCGCCGAAGGTGTCCCCGGTCAGCACGCCCCGGGGAAAATCGTCGCTGGTGTACGGGCCCTCTCCAGCCGCGATGACGGCTACCGTGATGCGCTCAGGGATCCCGTGTGCCGCAGCGGCCGCATGCGGGCCGCCGGAGCTCCAGCCCAGCACCGCAAAGCGGTCGACGCCTAGCTGGTCCGCGAGCTCCCCGACGTCTTCCGGCCAGTCGAGATACGTACGATCCTCCTTGTAGTCGGACAGCCCGTAGCCCGGGCGATCCGGGACGATCATCCGGATTCCCAACCGCTGGTTGAGCTCGTCGAAGTGGAGTCCCTCGAGACGCGAGCCTGGTCCCCCATGGAAGAGGAAGACAGGCCGGCCCTCGGAATCCCCGGTTTCCAGGTAGGCCAAGGTGCGGCCATCCGAAAGCAGAATCGTCTTCCCCGCCGAGCTGAAGCCTAAGCCCTCCGTCGGTGAAGGTTCGTAGGTGAACAAGCCGGCGACTGCAACCAGAACGATGACAAGCATTGATAGGACGAGTATCAAGAGAAAGCGCAGCAGTCGTCTTGCAGACAGGGCTCGATGCTGTTTGGCCATTGAAGCAGGAATCACCGCTGCAGTCGACAGCTGCCGGAGTCAGAACTCGTAGGTGAGGGCGACCAGGCCGAAATAGCCCCAGCGGGAGTCGATGATCGGGCTCTCCTCGTACTCGCTGGAAAGCCGTTCCACTCGCGCCAGCCCGACAAATCGGATCCGATCCGTCACCTTGAAGAATCCGAGCAGGCCGGCACCGAGGTTGAGCGCGGAGCTGCTTTCGAAGGCCGGTCGACCGGGCCGGGCCTCCTCGGGCTCGACGCCGGCGTAGTAGTCAATGAAGTCGGCGTCCTGCCAGATCACGCCGACTCCCGGAAACAGCCCGCCCTTGCCGCGACCGAACTCCTTGCTCCAGGTCAGTTCCAAGCTGGCCTGAGCGCCTTCGCTGCGACCGAGCGTATCGGCGGCGACCGTGGCCTCGAGCTCCAAGGCACCGAGCTCCCAGGCGGCCGAGAGACCCACCTCGATCGTCTCGCGTCGTTCCTCCATTCCGGCGAGGAAGCTGGAGTCATCCTCCTCGTAGCCGGCAAACTGCCCGCGTCCGATGATGTCCAGGCTGAAGTGTTCGCTCTCGATGAGTTGAAAACCGGCCAGAATGCCACGGAAGTAGAAGCGCTTGTACTCCAGATCGAGCAACGGGATTACACTGATCCGGTTGTCGGCGCCGACATACGGTCGGGGCGACGAGATGACACCGAGCCCGAGCGACCACTGGACTCCCTCAGGCTCAGGCCGCCCCTGCGCGGCCGCCGGGGCAGCACCGAAGGCCAGGCCGACACCTGCAACAACAAGAAGCGCGGCAAAACTCCGAGATCTCCTCATAACGCCCTCCCTTCGGCGCGCCGGACGTTCCAGATGCTCCAAGCGAAGAGCCTGGTGAGGGTCTTGTGAGTTGGCGTCACGGGGCTGGCCTATGCAGACGGCGGCGAGAGGTGTCGCGGAGAGAGTTCGGGAGTAAAGTTTCATAATCTCGATTTCCTTAATTGGTTAGGGTTTAAGGGGTGTTGTGTGAAGTCACGTCAGAGAAGCCGTCGGAGGTCGGATAGCTAGCGAACCAGGAATCGATGCCATCGAGGGTGTTGCTGTCGGCGGCTGAGGTGGCCGTTTCGTCGCCGGTGAACGAACCGGCGACCACTCTGCCGTCAACGCTCAGTTGCGCCGACTCGATCACGGGAGCCACAGGCGATTCCTCGGGAGACTCAGCCACGGGGCCGGCGCCCGACGCGGTTTCGATGTCAGCGGCTGCGTCTGAGTACCCTTCACCGTTCGCGTCGCCGGAAAGAACCCGTCGCACGAGCGCCAGAGCCGCCTCGAACTCGGATTCGGTCGGCCCCGTAGCGACCTCAAACAGACTCGGTTCCGACCATTCGGAGCTGCCGCCTGCGTTCTCTGCGCGAACCGCGCGAATCGACCAGGCGTAGCGACCTCCAGCGACCAGGCATTGCCCAAAAGCCGGAGTCCACGAAGAGGCCGAACCGTGGATTCTCTGGCGCACGATGGGCTCGGCTTCACCTGACTCGGCCAGGTGGTAGACCTCAAGCTCGTAGAAGGCGGCATCGGGCGCACTTCCCCAGCTGAACGCAGGGCAGCGTGCCTCGACGACGGGGACGCTGGATTGACTACCCGGCGACACCGCGACCGGTCGTTCTCCGGCCCAGGCGGGAAGACCGACACACACCAGAAGTACAAAGACAACCCCTTGGCGCATACGCACCTCCTTGGCTCGAGAGCGCAACGACGTCGCCAGGCCCCAGTTGCGCGCCCCGCCCATTTCATGAGTCAACGAAGTGTTTTGCATCCGGCATCCCATTCGAAGTCGAATCCACTGCTCTCATTAAGGAAGAACGCAGTTCACCTTCGATCGGGGCCATCGCGAGCGAATTCCCCGGGGCGGCCATGCCAATCCCTGCCCCGATCGGGTCCGCGGTGCCCGCTCCTGGCAGCAGTGAGATCAGCTCTGGAGTTACGGACTCGCCCCGATCGCCCAGTCCGAACCCGGCCGGCGCACGCCCATCGAGATCCGGCAACCGTATGCGGCCAGCGCGGCGAGGATCGCGAGAGCGAACAGGGGGGTGGAGAACTACGAAGCGACGGCGTCAGGACGGGCAACGATCGGAGTCATTCGCATCTTGACCTCTAGGCTCAGCCCGCCTTCACCGCGACCGGTCGCCCGCCGATCGAAGTCCATGCCCCAAACCCGGCCAGAGCGGCCACGATCGCGAGGGCGAAAAGCGACGTACCGAAGTAGGGAGCGGCGGGGTCCACCGTGATCGGGAACACAAGGAAGACAAACAGCGTGAACCAGCTGGTGACCGTGGCCAGCAGGCCAAACCGGACAAAGATCCAGCAGAGCAGAACTCCCATCAGGATCCCGATCGTTATTCCGAGCCAGGAGTGGCCGCTGATTTGCGCCGTGGGCATATTGGGCCCCATAAACAGCACGAAGAGCGGCAGTGCGATCCACTTCCTTCGAACCAAGGCGAGCAGGCCGATCAGGACCGACAGGCCCGCCAAGGAGGCCCAGAGTGCGCCCATCAGGCTCGAGGCGACGGCGCCGAGAGCGATACGGGTGCCAAGGAGAGGATCCGTGGTGGGAGCGAAGAAGGGCCAGAAGGGGTGGCCTATCGGCCGCGGCGGATCCGGCCAGCCGAGCCACCGAGGGATGAGGAAATAGAGCTCTCGCGCGGGCAGAACGATGAGCAGGCCCCAAGCAACGCCCATCAGGAGGTGCCGCCCGACCAGGGGATCCCGCACCCGGCCCGCGAGCAAGCGGCTCCACGAGATGAGAATCCTGGGCCAGAGGCGGCGCGTGTGGGACTCGATGGCCAAGTAGAACAGCCAGGCCATGACCGCGACGAAGAGGCTGCGGGCCACCGCATTGCCCAGCAGGAAGAGCTCGTAGTCAAGGCGGGGAATGTGATGGCCTGCGAAGAACCACCAGAGCATCCTGAAGGTGAACACTCCGGCCGCGAAGCGATTGGCTCCGCGGCGATCCGATCGCCCGAGCCGGAGGTTGCGCGCCGCCAGGAACACGGGCAGAACGAGCATCGCCAGCAACATCGCGCGCCAGAGGATCAGCGGGAAGCCCGTCAGACCGCCGGTCGCAGCTTCGGGACCAGCGTCCGATCCTGGCTCGATCCAGTTCGGGGAGGACGGCAGGATGCACTCGAAGAGGGTGGGCCGTCCCCCGGTGGCCGCCGCCTCGATCCGGACGGGAAGCTCCACCTCCGGAAGGACTCCGAGCCAAGCGGCTCGCACCTGGGCGAAGGTCCGAGGCTGGCGCGTCGGTGTCGTCGGCTGGAACTGACCGATATCCAACCCGGCGGCGTCGAACAGCGCCGGCCAGTCGGGTGAGGACGACGCCGGGTCCGATCCTGAGGTGGCCGGCGGAACCACGCGCAGAGACCGCAATCTGCCGCGAAGATCGGTGACCACCAAGATGTCTCCCTCCTTCGCCGGCGGATCGTCCTCCGTGACTTGTCCAGTCTGACCAAGGGGCCCGAGCGGCTCGGGGCTCTGCCGGTACTCGAAACGAAAGGCGACCTGCCCCGGTGTCGCGAGCGGCTGCCAGCGCGCCGGCGTGCGATCGGTGGTCATCAGATAGCGCCGGTAGTCCCTGTCCGCGCTAAGAAAGTAGGCGTGGTCTACGGGTGGCTCGTCGTAGCCTAGGCCGGCCAGCATCTCGCGGGCGTCATCCACCAGGGCCGCGACCGGCTTCTCCAGCGGTACCAGGCCGATCAGCGATGATTTCGGGGCGAGGTAGGCCGCGGTGCCGAGCATCGCCGCTATCGCGACCAGCAACAGGCCGACCGCTCTGGGTCGCAACCTCCCGTCCGGCCCCGCCGCGGCGACCATCTCGGGCGAAGGGGTTTCCCCGGCCGCCAGAGCGGCGGCCAAGGGATCTCCGCCTGGCAGCGCGGTGGCCACTTCGAACGCCGAGGCCGGCCTTTCTCCCGGGTCCTTTTCAAGACAACGTAGAATCACCCGCTCTACGGTCGGGTCGATTCCCGAGACATGACTCGACGGCGTCGACGGTGTCCTCTCTCGCGCCTGGCGCACCTCATCCCGGCTTCTCCCCTCGAACGGCCGCTTGCCGGTGAAGAGCTCGTAGAGGAGCAATCCCAGGGCGTAGAGGTCGCTTTGGACTGAGACTCCTTGCCCCGCCAGCTGCTCCGGTGACATATAAGCTGGCGTTCCCGACATGACCTCCGCACCCTCGATCTCTTCCGCCAGTCCCGCCAGCCCGAAGTCGGTGATCCGCACCCGGCCCCGCTCGTCCAGCATCACGTTGGCAGGCTTCAAGTCCCGATGCAGGATCCCCTCTGCGTGAGCCGCTGCCAGCCCCGCGCAGAGCTGCTGGGCGATCTGGACCGCCTTCTCGCGTGGCAGCCGGCCGATGCGCTTGAGCAAAGACGACAGGTCCTCGCCTTCGATGAACTCCATCGACAGATAGAGCTGCCCGTCTGTCTCGCCGACGTCGTAAACCCGGCAGACGTTGGGATGGGCCACCTGCCGCGCCAGTTTGACCTCGCTGAGGAACCGCGCCTTGAGCTCTTCACCGCTTGCCAGCCGTTCGGACAAGAACTTGAGCGCCACCGCCTGACCCAGCTTCAAGTCGTCGGCCCGGAACACCTCGCCCATTCCTCCTCGACCCACACGGTTGACGATCCGGTAGCGCCCATCCAGTAGAGTCCCCGGCAGGAAACGGGCATTGGCGGTTTCGGATGGGCGCGAGCTGGTCGAGCCGGACCCCGGTCTGAGCGCTGCGTCAACTCCGGCTTTGTCGCGCCCTGTCTTCTCCTCCGCCTCCTGGATCAGGCTTGCCAGATAGTCCTCGGCGGGGACGTCGAGGAGTCCAGTCCGCCCTTCCACCTCCAAGAGCGCTTCGATCTCGGCGCGCAGCTCGGCGTCGTCCTCACACAGTGCCGCGAGGCGCGCTGGCCGCTCGCTCTCTGGCAACTCCAGCAGCTCGTCCAGGAGTGCCGCGATTCGACGCCACCGGCCCTTGTCGACCGAGTCGCTCATGAGACCACCTCCCTGCTCAGCTCCCGATGAAGAATAATCCGGGCCCTGCGCCAGTCACGTTTGACCGTCCTGGGCGAGATGTCGAGGGCCTCAGCGGCCTCATCCACCGAGAGTCCGCCGAAGAAGCGGAGTTCCACGACCCGGCCCAGCCGCGGCTCGAGAGTCTCCAACCGGATCAGCGCCTCGTCGAGGGCGACCACCTCGGCCGCTCGCTCGCTGAGCGGCACCTTCCCCTCCTCGAGGGTGATCTTGCGTTCCCTACCGCCGCGCTTCTGGGAGGTTCGCTTGCGTGCCTGGTCGACCAGGATCTGGCGCATCACTCGGGCGGCGACGGCGAAGAAGTGTCCGCGGTCGTTGAACGAAGCGCGGCTTCTATCCACCAGCTTGAGATAGGCCTCGTGCACCAAAGCCGTGGTCACCAGGCTGTCACCGGGAACGCGGCGGGCGAGCTGGCGGTGCGCCATGGCGCGAAGCTCCCGGTAGACCAGTGGGAAAATGTGATTGGCCGCCTCCCGGTCCCCCTCCCGCCACTCTTCCAGGAGCCGTGTGATGTCGACACTCTGATCGCCGCTTTGCGCCATAGGTTCGCAGCCGACAGATTGAGCAGGCTTGTCATCAGCCTAGCCGGTGGGTTCGGGATTGGCAATGTGGCCTGGCCTCCAGGTTCTCGCCTTACCCGGGCGGTTGCTGTGCCCGGCGTCTCGTGCAGAGAAACTGACTTTAGCGACTTGACTCATCGTAAATAGCCTCCCCTTTCATAAACGGCTACCGAGAGTGAAAGGGGCCACGGATCTTCTTGATCAACCGAGAGCTACGTGGTTGCGGTCTCGAATGGCAGGTTCCCAAAGTGCGGCTACCGCTCCGGGCCAAGGTCGTATCGGATGGCCCCGATCCGGCTTCCTTCTCGTTTTCTCTTATGTAAGGCACAGGAATCGACTTTTGAGGAGGTCTGGATATGGACCGGCAGACCAATCCTCGTTAGCCTGTTGCTGCTTCTCGGTGCAGCGGATGTCGGCCTGGCGGCTGAGACTCCGTTGCCGGCGTCGCCGGGCGATGCCTCGGGGCAGGCCGCGGTAGAGGGCCGCTGCCCGACGTTCAATTGGGGAGCGGTCGAGAGGACGAGGAGCCCGATTGGCCGGCAGGCGGATGGCGTAGAGGAATCCTTCCTGCTCCAGGAAGCGGTAGACGTCCGGGTTGGCGAAGGCGGCGTCGCCTCGGAAGAAGCGTCGGAGCTTCTCCTCACGGTAGCGAGCCACCACCGGCTCGAGCACCGAGCGCCAGTCGTCGGCGCTGTGGACGTTGCCCTCGCGCAGCACCGCCCGCTCCAGGTCTCCGAACTGGAGCGGGTGGTAGCAGCTGCAGCGAAAGTGACCGTTGTAGGCGGAGCCCTCCTGTCGGCCGTAGGTCTCGCTCACCGAGCTGTCCAGGTCGAGGATGATCTCGCGCTTCGGCTTGCGCTGCCGCAGCCGGTCGATCCACTCCCCCGGTAGATCCATCAAGGCTCCCAGGTTCTCTAGCTGCGTGAGGACCGTCGTCTCGAACCGGCTCATCTGACTGGTCGATGCGGCGTTGCGCTCCTTGGCCCGACCGCCGACGACATGGCGCATGGCGGGGTCCACCGCCAGCCGCTCCGCATCGTTGGTGTCCTCGTATCCCGCCAGGCGGCTGAACACCGACTGCCGCAACAGCGCCACCAGGCTGTGTTGGGTGTTGCTCCCCGTCCTCCACTCGGCCAAGACGCCCGCCGCCATCACGGTCAGTCCCAGTGCCTCGTCGAGTTCTCGGTACGCCAGGAGACCGGCATCGCTGGTGACGTTGGAACCGTGGAGCTCCAGCTTCAGGCTGCGGTCGAAAACGACTCTGAGAACGCCTTTCCCTCTTTCACCCATCAGATTCTCCCGATTTGGGCGCGCCGAAAGCCAGGAAAGCCTTTGTTCATGCGCCTGATCCAGGGTTCATTGTGCCCGATTCAGCCTCCCATCTGGGAAATCCGGCTTAAGATCACGCCGACTCTCGCTCGGCGCTAACCTATCCAACGTCGTCCGCACAAGGATGTTCGTGACCGATGTCTCGCGGTGGGAGGAGTTCGGCCGAGCCCATGGCGAGGTCTTTGCCAATTGTCCGCCAACCACCACGATGGTCGAAATCAGAACCCTCATCGATCCCGAGATGCTGATCGAGATCGAGGCGGACGCCGTCATTGCGGAATCGGACTCGGCCGATCATCGCACGGCACGACACGTCAAAGAGCGAGCCCCGTGATCAGAAAGAACGGACTGTGCGTACCATCATCCTCGTTAGTGAGGCGTCACCGCGCGCTCAGTCGGAGGCCGAGCTGTCCGCGAACGGTTCTTCGAGGGAGTCGATGACCTCGGTCAGGTCGCCCGCAACGACATCCCAGACGATGTCGTGGTCCACCGAGGCGTAGCCGTGAACCAGACGATTCCGCATGCCGATGATCTCTCGCCAGGGGATCTACGGCGCGCTTGCCTTGGTTCCCTCGGACAGCTTGAGGTCGAACGCCGCAAGCGGAAGCGTCGGAAGTAAAGGGGGCTTGCGCCCGAGACCGCGGCTTCTCGCAGGGCTCGGAGCTCCTACTGCAAATGCTTTAAAGGAGTCTGCTGCGACGAGGAAAGAAGACCCAGACATGGTGTCCCCAACGATCGCCAGTTTAAACACCGTCGTAACCTGGTTCCGCCACTTCAGCCTGGTTCGCCAGGCCTTCGGTGAAGCGACAAACCCGACGAGACCCACATGATGAACCGCAGTCGGGACGACGTGACTCAAGCGATGCTTCCCGGGGGCGAGTTCGGACCCTCGGGGTCCGGCGCCGGTTCTACTTCACGCGTGGTACGGGCAGGGTGAGAACAGCGCAGGGGGCGTGCCGCACGACCTGTTCGGCCGTGGAGCCAATGAACAGATGGCTCAGCCCAGTCCTTCCGTGCGTGGAGAGCACGATCAGGTCGCACTTGTGCTCGCGGGCGTATTTGCAGATCTGGATCGCCGGATGCCCGGAGAGGAATTGGTTCCTGCATACGTACTCACCGCTGTGAGAGAAGCCGGCCGTGAACTCGGCGAGCTTCTGCTCCAGTTCCGCCTGGGGGTCGTCCCACGTGACAGCGTCCGACGGTGGACGCCAGACGTAAACGAAGTGGAACTCCCGCGTATGCTGCTCGGAGAAGATCTTCGAGCAGGCCTCGAGCGATCTCTTTGAATGGTCCGAGAAGTCGACAGGGATCAGGACGCGGTTGAATTCGAGCATGGCGTTCGTCCTCCAGAACTCTTGTGGCGTTTGTCGGCTAGCCGCCGCCGTCGAAAGTTGGCATCTCCGGAGCCTCGATGGCGGTCTCCCTCCTGGAAATTCCCCTCACGGTGATATGGAGCCAGATGAGACACACCATCGTCACGAAAAAGAAGAAGACCCAGGTCGTGGTCCAGAGCCCGATGCCTTTGAGCAGATAGCCGAAGATGATGGGGCAGAAGAAACCCCCTAGCCCGCCCAGGACCCCGACCATTCCTCCGACGACGCCGACCTCGGTAGGGAAGTAGTCGGGGATGTATTTGTATACCGCCGCCTTGCCGATTCCCATGGCGATGCCGATCACGAACACCAGCGCGGTGAACACCCAGACGTTGGCCTGGAAAAAGATGTTGGTGACTCCCCTGGCGAGCAGATGACGCTTCGCGACCGTCTGCCCGACCTCGACCGCCGGCACGTGCCAGGAGCGGATGACCGGCAAGAGGTGAGTCTGCGCTTCATCGATCTGCATCGCCTCTTCGGACTCGAGCGCGTAGGTGTCTTCCCCCACTTGGACGTGAGTGTCAGACACTGCGCTAACGGTGCCGCTCCTACGAGCCATGACTCCGCTTCCCGTCGACTCGATCTCCATCTTGGGAAAGAACAAGGCTGCGCAGCAGAGCGCGGTCGTTCCCAGAATCCAGTACATCACCGTGCGGGCGCCGACCCGATCCGACAGATAGCCGCCCAGGGCGCGGATGACGCCTGACGGCAACGAGAAGATCGAGGTCAGCAGGCCGGCCGTCACAATCGACATCGAGTACACATTGACGTAGTAGGGCACGAGCCACTGAGCCAGAGCGACGAAGCCGCCGAAAACCAGGAAGTAGTACAGGCCGAATCGCCATACGCGCACGTTCCTCAGCGGTCGGAGCATCTGTAGGAAAGTTCGTTGCGAGGCGGTCTCCGGCTTCCTGTTTTTGGTGAACAGGTAGAAAACGATCGCCATCACGACGAGCAGGACGGCGTAATAGACCGGGAGGTCTCGCCACCCTTCCAGGTCCCGGCCTCCGTTCGTCAGCTTCCTCAGGACCGCGGGCGCTCCCATGACGGTCAGAGCCGCCCCGGCGTTGCCCGCACCGAAGATCCCCAGGGCCGTTCCCTGCTGCTCTCTGCGAAACCAAACCGAGGAGAAGGCGATGCCCACCGCGAACGAGGCTCCGGTGAGGCCGAAGCCCAGACTCGCGAGCAGGTAGCCAGAATAGGAGTCAACGCGGCTCAACAAGTACATTGGAACCGCACACAGAAGCATCAGCGTCGCGTAGACCGGGCGCCCGCCGAAGCGGTCGGTGAGCATGCCCACGGGCAGTCTCATAATCGAGCCGGTGAGAACCGGGATGCCGATCAACGTACCAATCTGGGCCGCGTCCCACTCGAAGATCCCGTTCTCTACCAGGAAGGTCACCAGCACGCCGTTGAGCATCCAACAGGCGAAGCAGACGGTAAAGGCGATCGTATTGAGAGCGAGGACCTGCCACGCTAGTGCTTTCTCCTTCATGACGTTGTTCGCTCGCTTGCTTGCCTGAGCTCGGTCAGCACGACACCTCCGCGTTCTTGCGGGCGTAGTACCACCAGTTGAGCGCCAGGCAGGTGGCGTAGTACGCGGCAAATCCGTACAACGCGTTCTGGGGCGTGCCCGCCTGGATCTGGGTGGCGAAGATCTTGGGGATGAGGTAGGCGCCGTACGCCGCGATGGCTGACGTCCAGCCGAGCACCGGCCCGCGTACGTCTTTCGCGAAGATGACACCGATCATTCGAAAGGTGGAACCGTTGCCGATGCCCGTCGTCGCAAACAGAACGATGAAAAGCATCAGGAAGGCGGGAAAGTACTTCGCCGGCTCGGGCGACTTCATGGCGAGGGAGACGACGTAGCCGGCGCCGATCGTCGACGCGACCATGATGACCGTGTCCCACTGGGTGACTCGGGCGCCTCCGAGCCTGTCCGACAGCCACCCTCCCACGGGGCGGATGAGTGCTCCCACGCCGGCGCCGATCCAGATGAACGCGGCCGAGCTCAGGCCGGTCGGCTCACCCGCTTGCTCGCCCACACGGATAACCCCGAACACGTCGTCGATCAGTTTCGGAAAGGCGTTGGCGTAACCGATAAAGGAGCCGAAGGTCATGACGTAGAGATAGGTCATGACCCAGTTGTGCTTCAACTTGAAGATCCCGAACTGCTCATGGAGATTCTTGCGCGTCTCGTTCGGTGTCAGATACCGCATGGCGGTCAGGGTGACGACCACTGCTGCTACGACGACGATGAAAGTCTTCAGAACCACAGGGAAGGCGCCCCAGGGCAGGATCAGCAGAGTGATGCCGGTCGCCGCGCCGACCAGCCCTAAGATGGTGAGCCACAGGTACTTTCCGACCGCGACCGGCGTCGGCCCACACTTGTGGAAGGGGAGGTTGTTCATGAACAGGAACGCCAGGACCACGAATAGGGCGAGAATCGGCACCCAGATCAGGCCTGCGTTTTGGATCCACAGCTGCTTTGCGACGCCATCGGCGGCAAACTCGTAGGGATCGCCGCTCAGGGGTCCGAAGACGCGGAACGTGATCACCCAGGGAATCACGAACTGCATGACGCTCACACCCAGGTTCCCGAGACCGGCGTTCAGACCAAGCGCCAGTCCCTGCTTCCGCTTCGGGAAGAAGAAGCTGATGTTGGACATGGACGAGGCGAAGGCGCCGCCACCGACGCCGGAAAGCGCCGCGAGCACGATAAAGACAAAGAACGGCGTCGTGGGGTCGCGCAGCGCGATGCCCGTACTCAGGGCTGGCACGATGAGCAACAGGCTGGTCATGAACTTTACGTTGCGCCCTCCGCAGATCGCGATCATGAACGAGTTGGGGATCCGCAGAGTTGCTCCCGCCAGCCCTGCGACCGCCGGTAGCGTGAAGAGAAGCGCGCGGTATTCGAGACCCTCGTAGGCCTGCCCGGCGTTCATGAAGGTGAAGTTGAAGAGCTCGCCGTCGGAGGCGAAGTGAAGTTGCTGGATGTACTTGGCGACCATGCCCCAGTAGATCCAGACGGCGAAGCCCAGGAGCAGGTTGGGAATCGAGATCCACAGGTTCCGACGCGCGATACCTTTGCCCTCGCGATTCCAAAAGGTGTCGTCCTCGGGGTCCCAGTAGTGGGGCCAGGCCTTGTCGTGGTTTCCGGATTTCATCTGTTCTCTCCGCGGTCCTCACGTCGGGGACGAGATCGATCGACCTCGCGTCGCCGAGCTGCCGAAAGCTCCTCTTCAAGGGCCCGTACTTCGGCCGCCGACGACGGATTACGCTCCATTAGTTGTTGCTGGGCCGCGCCTTGCTCCAAGCCGTCTGCGGGTCGCGGATTTTCTTGCGGTCCCAGTTCCACATCACCTGCTGGTAGGGCCGTGTGAAGTAATGCAGCGGCGCGACCAGGGCGTGCACTAGCCGGGTGAACGGAATCATGAACAAGATGAGAAACGCGCCGACGATGTGCAGCCGGATCAGGAGGGGCAAGGCGATGACCGCGTCGGCATCTGGCGTCATGCCGACGAGAGACCATAGGTAGGGTGACAGGTCCGCCGCGAACCATGACGAGCCCCAGCGATAGACGACGGCGATCCAGCATCCGAGCACGACCTGAGCCAGCAGCAGGATCTCGACGGCGACGTCCATTACGGTGGTTATCGCGCGGATGCGTGCGTTGGTGAACCGCCGGAACATGAGAGCCAAGAGACTCGACAGCACGCTCAATCCGAACACGAAGGCCGTGACTTCCAGGATCAGCAGGCGAACGGGAACGCTGTTCCAAGCGAGAATCGCTCGCGGGAACAGGAAGGCGACGAGATGGCCGGCGAACAGCACCAGCAGTCCGATGTGGAAGGGCACGCTGCCCCAGAAGAGCTTGTTCCCCTCGAGAAACTGCGAGGAGAGCGATGAGACCGTAAAGCCCCTCTGCCGGTACCGGTAGACCGTGCCGACCACGAAGACGACGACGGCCACATACGGAAAAACGACGTACAGGAAAGTGTTGAGCGTGTTCATCGGGTCCTCCTCACCAGCGCCGGGTGCCCGTGGATCCGGGGCTCCGCCGCTGGCTGCGCCTGCGCAGCCGGGAGACTTTCGTTGGCTTCTATGTGGAGTTCGCGGTCGATGGAGCGCAGGAAGTCACTCTTGGGCGCCGGCCGCTCGCGCTCGGTGAGGCCGAAGTCCGCTTCGAGCACAGCCACAACGGCTGCCAGCACATCGCGGTACATCGCACCCCGCCGGGCGGAAGAGGCGATCAAGGTCTTGAAGTGCTTTTTGTAGAGCTTGTTGCGCTGTTTCATGCGTTGGCTGTCGAACTCCTCGATCATCCTCACGAGAGCCGGGTGCAGGATCTCTTCCACGAGCTCGACGACCATCTCCTCATCGCGCCACCGGGCGATCAAGCGCAGGACCTTGGGTAGGTGGTCGGAAAGCTCGCTGCCGCCTTCGATGCCCGCTTCGCGCTGCTCGCGGTTCAGATTCACCAGAAGCTCGCCCCGCTTGTAGTCGTCTCCGAACATGATGTAGCCGACGCTCAAGGTGGTGATCGACTGCACGTCGAAGGACCGCGTGAAGATCTCCTGCATCTCGTCGAGCTCTTCATTCGAGAGGCTCTCGTGCGCTCCCGGCAAGGCCCTCGCAAAGCTGCCGAGCTTGTCGTCGGCCAGCGGGTAGCGGTCGGCGAGAGTGTCTTGGAGCACCCGGATTCGAGCCGGATAGTCCCGCGCCGGATACTCGAAGAGCTCGGCGAGCAACTCGTAGTGAGCGAACCTCGACATGTTCACGATCCCCTCTCGGCCGTGCCGCTCCTGAAACCGAGACCCATTCTGCCTCTGGCGTCGCCGGTGAACTCCATCATCTCGATGGCCTGCTCGCGGTGCGCGGCCGGGATCACGAAGCGGTCGTCGAACTTGGCCAGAGAGGTCAGATAGTAGATGTCGTCGGCCACCTGCGCGCTGAGTCCGGTGTCGGCCAGTGCTTCCGGCACAGTTCCCTCCTTGACGTCGCCGACCGCTTCCTGGCGTTCCACTTCCGCCACCTTCAGCCCAACCTCTCGCTCGTCCA